>JACCXW010000250.1 GCA_013696785.1 Geodermatophilaceae bacterium
ATCGGCAGCCGCAGCAGCCGGGCCGTCCGGCCCTGACCGCGGCGGCGCAGGTGCGCGACCGCGTCCGGCTCGTGTCGGGCGAAGCCGGCGAGCATGCCGAGGATGAACATGGTCAGGATCAAGGACGTGCCGCCGGAGGAGATCAGGGGCAACGGCACGCCGGTCACCGGAAGCAGTCCGACGACGTAGCCGACGTTGATGATCGCCTGTCCGACCAGCCACACGACGACCGCCGCGCTGACGAGGCGGATGAACGGATCGGCGGTCCGCCGGGCGATCCGAAGGCCGGCGTAGGCCAGCGTGGCGAACAGCGACAGCAGGATCACGCAGCCGACGAAGCCGAGCTCCTCTCCGACAATCGCGAAGATGTAGTCGCTGTGCCCGTTTGGCAGCAGTCCCCACTTCATCCGGCTGTTGCCGAGGCCGACGCCCCACCAGCCACCCGTGGCCAGCGCGTACATACCGCGGATGGATTGCAGCCCGGCGCCGTCGGGATCGGAGAACGGATCGAGATAGGTCACCACGCGCTGCATCCGGTACGGCTCGTGGACGATCAGCAGCACGACGGCGCCGATCATCACGACGAACAGGCTGACGAACATCCTGACGGGAGCACCGACTGTCCACAGTAGAGCGAACAGGATGAGGACGAAGCACAACGTGGTGCCTAGGTCCGGCTCCAGCATGACGAGCCCACCGAGCAGCACGGCCACGGGAACGAGTGGGACGAGAAGGTGTCGCCACTCCCCCAGCATTTTCTGCTTGCGTACCAGCAGATCCGCGCCCCAGAGCACGAATGCGAGTTTGGCCACCTCCGACGGCTGCAGCTGGAACAGGCCCAGATCCAGCCACCGGCGGGCTCCGAAGTGCGCGATACCGATGGTCGGCACGAGGACGACGGCAAGCAGGATCATCGAGCAGATCAGGGCGGGGTAGGCCAGCCGACGGTACGTCGACGGCCGCAGTCGCAGCCCCAGCCAGACAGCCGGCAGCCCCATCAGCATGTAGAGCGCCTGCTGGTCGAAGATGCCGAACGGTGAACGGGATCCCGGCGCGGAATCCAGCAGGGATTCCACACTGGATGCCGAAAAGACCATGGCCAGACCGAGTACGACGAGCGCCCCGCCGGCGGCCAGGACGAGGTGGAAGGAGGCCAGCGGTTTGTCCAGGAACGTCGAGAGGGCCGAGCGCGTCGAATTGTCCTTGCCGCGGACGACGGTAGCGGTCACAGTGCCGCCAGCTTGCGTACGGCATCGGCGAAGGCCCGCCCGCGCTGGGAATAGTCGCTGTACATGTCCCACGACGCCGCCGCCGGGGCCAGCAGCACGGTGTCTCCGGGGGCGGCAAGGGCGGCCGCGCGAGTCACCACCTCATCCATGGCGCCATTGTCTGTTCTCGTCACTTCCGTCACAGGGACATCGGGAGCGTGTCGCGCCAGGGCTTCGGCGAGCACCCCTCGATCGGCGCCCAGCAGCACGACGGCGGCCAGTCGGTGGCTGATCGAGGCGACGAAATCGTCCACGGCAACGCCTTTCAGCAACCCGCCTGCAATCCAGACGACCCGGCCGTACGCCGACAGCGAGGCCGCGGCCGCATGCGGATTCGTGGCCTTGCTGTCGTCCACGTACGCGACACCATCCACAGTGGACACCAGCGCGTTGCGGTGAGGGGCGGGACGGAAGTCCCGCAACCCGCCGGCTACGGCGGCCGGCTGGACGCCGTACACCCGGGCCAGGGCAGCCGCGGCCAGGGCATTGGCGACATTGTGCGATCCGGGCACCGGGATGTCGCCGACGTCGGCAAGGGCGACATCGCCGTCGGGGGCGCGGTGCACCAGGACACCGTCCGCGACCCCGAGCCCGTCCGGTCGAGGTGCGGACAGCGAGAAACCCACGATCCTGGAATGGCCGTGTGCCAGGCGGACCGACCACTCGTCGTCGAGATTGACCACGGCCACGTCGCCGGCGTACACCCGCGCCTTGGCCGCGGCGTAGGCCTCGAACGATCCGTGCCAGTCGATGTGATCCGGGGCCAGGTTGAGCACGGTGCCGGCCAACGGCCGCACTGACGGCGCCCCGTGCAGCTGCGGGCTTCCCAATTCGACCGCCAGGACGTCGTACGGCGAACCGACCACCTCGGCGAGCGGGAGCCCCACGTTGCCGGCCGCGACGGTGCGGAGTCCGGCCGCGCGCAGAATGCATTCGAGCATCAGGACGGTCGTGGTCTTGCCATTCGTGCCTGTAACCGCAAGCCACGGGACGGCCGGGTCGCGCAGCTGCCAGGCGAGTTCGACCTCGCCGATGACGTCTATGCCGGCAGCGGCGGCGGCCGCCAGCAGCGGATGGTCAGGCCGCCATCCCGGTGACGTGACGACGATGTCGACGGCCGGCGGGACTGCCGGCGGGACGCCGACAAAACGCGCTCCGGCCCGCTGGAGTTCGGCGGTGCGCTCGCTCTCCTGCTGATCCGCGACGAGCACGTGCGCACCGAGCCTGAGCAGCAAGCGCGTCACTGCCGCCCCCGCGACCGCCGCGCCCGCAACGAGCACCGTCCGTCCCTGGTAGGAGATCACTGCTTGCCCGCCTCACTGGATGTTGGCAGCGGCCAGCCAGTCCGCGTAGAACAGCCCCAGGCCGAAGGCGACGGCTCCCCCGGTGATGATCCAGAACCGCACCACGACCGTCATCTCGGTCCAGCCGGCCAGCTCGAAGTGATGATGGATCGGGGCCATCCGGAACACCCGTCTTCGGGTGGCCTTGAAGAACAGGATCTGGGTGGCGACCGAGAGCGTCTCGACCACGAACAGGCCACCGAGGACGACGAGCAGCAGCTCCGTCTTGGTGAGCACGGCCATCCCGGCCATCAGGCCACCGAGTGCGAGCGACCCGGTGTCGCCCATGATGATCCGAGCCGGGTTGGCGTTCCACCACAGGAAGCCGAAGCAGGCACCGAGCGCCGAGGCTGCCACCAGCGTGATGTCCAGCGGATCGCGGACCTCGTAGCAGCCCTGCAGTTCCTGCCGGGCGCACAGATGCCCGAACTGCCAGAACGAGATGACGACGTACGAGCCGAACACCATCACCGAGGACCCAGCCGCCAGGCCGTCCAGCCCGTCGGTCAAATTCAGGGCGTTGGAGAAGCCGGCGACGAGAAGGTAGGCGAAGAACACGAACAGCACGACACCGAACGTGATCTCTGGAATGTCCCTGACGAAGGACAGACTTGTCGAGGCGGGGGCCAGCCCGTCGCGTTCGAACTGCAGCGCCAGTACGGCGAAACTGACCCCGACGACCAGCTGGCCGACGAGCTTGGCCGTCTTGCTCAGGCCCAGGCTGCGCTTGTGCCGCACCTTGATGAAGTCGTCCAGGAATCCGACGAAGCCGAGGCCCACCATGAGGAACAGCAGCAGGAAGCCGGTGGCCGTGGGTCCCCGGCCGGGCTGGGTGAGCAGGTACAGCTGGGCCGCCGCGTACCCGAGAACGGTGGCCAGCACGATGACGGCGCCACCCATCGTCGGCGTGCCCTGCTTGGTCAAGTGGGTCTGCGGCCCGTCGACGCGGATTTCCTGGCCGATCCCGCGCCCCCGCAACACCCTGATCGCGACCGGCGTGAACATGATCGACACGACGAGCGACACGATCGCGGCGAGCAGTACCGAGGTCATGCCGGAGTCCCCACGGACGGCCGCGCCGCGAGCAACGCCGCCGCTACCCGCTCCAGCCCGGCAGATCTTGAAGCCTTGACCAGGACGACGTCACCGGGGCGGGTGTCGCGCCGCAGCAGATCCACCGCCGCGGCCGCGTCGGGCACCGCGACCCCGCTCGCCCCGTCGAGGATGGCTGCGGCAGCCGGTCCCACCGTGACCAGCCGGTCGATTCCCAGTTCGCCCACGAGCCGCCCGGCCTCGGCATGAGCGGCCCGGCCGTGCTCCCCCAGTTCGGCCATCTCCCCCAGCACGGCCCACGTACGCCGCCCCGCGGACATGGCGGCCAGGGCCTGCAGCGCCGCGGCCATCGATTCCGGGTTGGCGTTGTAGGCGTCGTTGACCACGCGTACGCCGTCGTCGGTGTCGGCGACTTCCATCCGCCACCGGCTGGCCGGCCGGGCCGTGGCCAAGGCGGCGGACACGGCTGCCATCGACATGCCGAGTTCCAGGGCGACCGCTGCCGCGGCGAGGGAGTTGCCGACGTGATGCGCGCCGTACAGGCCAAGGCTCACGGCGGACCGGCCGGCGGGACCGACCAGGGTGTACGACGCGCGTCCTGCCGCATCGAGTTCGACGTCCTCGGCGCGCACGGCGGCCTCGGCCGAGCGGCCGACGGTCACCACCCGCGCCTCGGTCTTCGCGGTCATGGCCAGCACGACCGGATCGTCGGCGTTCAACACCGCGACGCCGTCCGCCGGGAGGGCCTCCACGAGTTCAGCCTTGCTGACCGCGATCGCGGCCCGGCTGCCGAACTCGCCCAGGTGCGCCGTCCCGACGTTCAGCACGACGCCGATGTGCGGCGGCGCGATCCGGCACAGCGCCTCGATGTGCCCCGGCCCGCGGGCCGAGCATTCGAGCACGAGGTAGCCGGTGTCGCGGGTCGCCCTGAGCGCCGTGTGCGGGTGACCGATCTCGTTGTTGAACGAGCCCGGCGGTGCCACCGTTGGCCCGGCCGCAGCCAGGACGTGAGCCAGCAGGTCTTTCGTCGAGGTCTTGCCGGAGGAGCCGGTGACTCCCACGATCGTCAGGCCGGGCAGCCGGTCGACGACCGCGCGGGCCAAGTGTCCGAGGGCAGCCTGGACGTCAGACACGACGACCGTCGGGACGCCCGCCAGCGGACGGGCGGCCAACACCCCGATCGCGCCGGCGGACATGGCGACCTGGGCGAAGTCGTGGCCGTCGACCCGCTGACCGACCAACGCGACGAACAACCCGCCCGGTCCGATCGCGCGTGAGTCGAATTCCACCGTCCCCGTCACGGTGCGGGACGGGTCCGAGACGTGGGCGAGCCGGCCGTCCACGGTCACGGCGATCTCGGCGAGGGTCAGCGGGATCACGGGACGAGCGACCCGATCTGCTCGGCGAGGACCAGGCGGTCGTCGAAGGGTCGAAGGGCCCCGCCCGCTTCCTGTCCCTGCTCGTGTCCCTTGCCGGCCACGACGACGGTGTCCGCCGGACCGGCCAGCGAGACCGCGACGGCGATGGCCTCCCGGCGGTCGGGCGCTTCCAGCACTCTGGCTCGAACGTCGGTCGGGACGTCCTCGGCGCCGCGCATCATCGCCGCGCGGATGGCGGCCGGATCCTCCGAGCGGGGGTTGTCATCGGTGACCACGAGCACGTCGGCGCCGCGGGCGGCCGCTGCGCCCATCAGCTCGCGCTTGCCCTGGTCGCGGTCACCGCCACATCCAAGGACGACGATCAGCAGTCCCGTGACGGTCGGGCGCAGCGCGGCGAGCAACGTGCTCACCGCGTCAGGGGTGTGCGCGTAGTCGACCAGCGCGGTGAACGGCTGACCGGCAGCCACCGACTCCAGCCGGCCCGGGACGGTGGTCTCGGCGATCGCGGCGGCGGCGCGCGCCGGATCCACGCCGGCTGCGGCCAGGACCGCGAACGCGATCAGGGCGTTGGCGACGTTGAAGCGGCCCGGCAGCCGCACGCCGGCCGTGAACAAGTCTCCGCCGGGTCCGATGACACTGAACGTGCTGCCCCCGCCCGTGCCCGCAGCGATGTCGGCCGCGCGCCAGTGGGCACCGGGACGACCCTCGGTCGAGACCGTGATGGTGGCGGGACCGACCAGACGCCGTCCGTATGCGTCGTCGACGTTGACCACCTCGTGGTCGCAGCGGCCGTCGAAGAGCAGCGCCTTGGCGTGGAAGTAGCTCTCCAGGTCGCCGTGGTAGTCAAGGTGATCTTGCGACAGGTTCGTGAACGCCCCGACGGTGAACCGCATGCCGTCCACGCGATGTTGCGCCAGCGCGTGGCTGGACACCTCCATCGCCACCGCTTGGACGTCGCGCTCGGCCATGACGGCGAGCAACGCCTGCAGGTCGGGCGCCTCCGGTGTCGTGCGCGTGCTCGGCACCGCAGCAGCGGCTATCCGCGTCTCGACGGTGCCGATCAGCCCGGACACCAGCCCTGCCGCGGTCAGCCCCGCTTCGAGGAAGTAGGCCACGGTGGTCTTGCCGTTCGTGCCGGTGATCCCGAGGATCTGCAGGCCGGTGACGGCGTATGCCGTGCCGTATATCTCGACCGCGATCTCACCCAACCGCCCGCGCGGGTCGTCGACCACGAGGACCGGTGCGCCGGCGGCGGCGGCACTCGGCTCGCCAACGGGATCGGTGAGCACGGCAACGGCACCGGCCCGAACCGCCTGCGGCACGAATCGGGCACCGTGGACGGTGGCACCGGGCAGCGCGGCGTAGAGGTCGCCGGGTTGCACCGTGCGGCTGTCGAGCGTCACCCCGGTCACCTGCGTGGCACCCGCGCCCGGTGGCGGAGCAAGGCCGAGCAAGGCAGCCAGGTCGGCCAACCGCCGCGGCACCGGCCGCGCCGGCCGCGGATGGACAAACACACCGGCGAGGGTACCCACCCTGCGGTGACTCTCCTGACTAGTCGCCATCGGTGGTGAGCCGGAACTCCGGGGTCGGAGTACCGGTCGGAGCGACTCCGTTGTCCGCCAGGGCGAAGGACATGATCGAGGTGAACACCGGCGCCGCGATGGTGCCGCCGTGCTGGCTGCCGTCCGGCTGCTCGACACTGATCGCTATCACGTAGGCGGGATTGTCAGCCGGGGCGAATCCGGCGAACGTCGCCCAGTAACCGCCGCCGTCGTAGCAGCGGCATTCGGGATTGGGACGCTGCGCGGTGCCGGTCTTGCCGGCGACGCGGTAGCCGTCGATCCGAGCGAGGGTTCCGGTGCCGCCCTCGTTCGTCACCGACTCCAGCATGTACTGCAGGTCAGCCGCGGTGTCGGGGCTCAGCACCTCGCGGGGCTCGGCTTCCGGCTGGTCGTGAACGGAGCCGTCCGGGTCGATCACCTGATCGACGATGCGCGGTGGGATCAGGACGCCGTCGTTCGCCACGGCCTGGTACATCGACGCCATCTGCAGCACGGTCATCGAGATGCCTTGGCCGAAGGGGATGGTGCCGGCCTGGCTGCCCGACCACTCCTGGTGCGGCGCGAGGATGCCGTTGCTCTCCGCGGGCAACTCGATCCCGGTCGTGGTCCCCAGCCCGAACCGGCGCAGGTATTTCTCCAGCCGGGCGTTGCCGAGTTGCTGGGCGATCATGACCGTGCCGACGTTGCTGGACTTGCCGATGACGCCGGTCGCAGTGAAGTTGATCGGATCGTGGCCCCAGGCGTCGTTGATGACGATGTCGGAGACGGCGAGGTGGTCCGGGACGGTCATCGGCGTCGCCGGTGTGATGAGACCCTCCTCGAGCGCGCCGGCGATGGTGACCATCTTGTTCACCGACCCCGGCTCGATGACGTAGGAGACGGTCGGGTTGGCCAACAGGTCGCCGGGGGTGTCGCCCAGGTTGGCGGCGTTGTAGCCCGGGCTGCCGGCCATCGCCATCACGTGGCCGGTGGCGACTTCCAGCACCACCGCCTGCACCGTGCTGACGCCGGGGTTGTCGTTGGCTGCCGCGATCGCGCGCTCCAACTGAAACTGCATGTCCTGATCCAGGGTCAGCTGCACGTCGCTGCCGGGAACCGCCGCCACGAGGTCCCGGGTGGCGGCCGGGATGGGCAGCCCGAACCGACCCTGTTCGTAGACGAGCCGACCCGGCGTCCCGGTGAGTTCGTCGTCGTACTGCTGCTCGATCCCGGCCAGGCCTTTGTCGTCCTGGCCGACGAAGCCGACGACCTGCGCGGCAGTCCACTCCAGGGGGTACTCGCGGCGCTGCTCGACGAGTTCGCCGATCCCGGCCAGCTCGAGATCCATGATCTGCTGCGCGAGCGCCGGATCCAAGCCACGGGTGAGGTAGGCGAATCGGCCGTCGCCGGTCAGCAGGGGCAGGAGCTCATCGGTGGTCTGGCCCAGCAGCGGCGCCAACGCCAGGGCGGTCCGTCCGGGGGCGGTGATCATGGCCGGGTCGGCGAAGATCGCCCGCGCGCCGACGGAGTACGCCAGCGGGTTGCCCTCCCGGTCGAGGATCTGCCCGCGGGCGGCGGGCAGATCGAGCGTGGTCAGGCGCAGTTCCTCAGCGGCGGCGGCGTACTTCATCCCGTCGAGGCCCTGTAGCTGGACGAGCCGCCCGCCGATCACGGTCAGGATCGCCAGTACGACGGCCAGTCCCAGGCGTACCCGCCGGTGGGGATCGGACAGCCGCAGTCGCCGGGTCCGCCTCCGTTGCCCGCGCCGGGACTGCTCGCTCCGAAAACCGGCAGGTCGGGCGCTGTGCGGCGGTGACGTCATTCGGGTCCTCCGGGAGCAGCGACTGGCTGGGCGGTCAGGGAGTGCGCGCCGGCGGCGGTTGTCGGGCAGCCGGGGTGGCCCGGCCGACAACCTGTGTGCTGCCGTCCGGTTTGACGACGAGGAAGCCCGGCGTACCGGCCGGGATCATTCCCTGCTCGGTGGCTGCCCTGGCCAGTGCCGCCGGTGCCTGTGCCCGGTTGACTTCCTGCTGCAACTCCTGCTCCTGGATCGTCAGCTGCTCGATCTGCTGGGTCAGGGATCGTTCGGCGAAGGAGTCGGCCGCGATCGCGGTGTTGAGAACGAGCAGCGCGACCAGGCCGACGCCGACGATGAGCAGGATGAGGGCCACGAACGGCGCCCGCCGCGCCTCGTCCGGGGCGGTTACCGCCGTCGGCCGGCGTAGCGAGACCCGATCCGGCTCCCGACGCCGGCTCCGTGTTCTGGTGGGGGTCGGCGTACGGCGGGGCCAGCTCTCGATCGCGGGCAGTGCGGTCATCGGCACACCTCGCAGCGCACGGTGAGCCGCGACCGCGGCGCGGGATTCCCCTTTCCTCGCTCGCTGCGCTGGCTCATGCCGCTGCTCCCAGCCGCTCGGCTGCGCGCAGCCGGACCGAGGCGGCGCGTGGGTTGACCGTGACTTCGGCGGCATCGGCGGTCTCCGCGCCTCGTGTCAACAGCCGAAGCGTGGGTGCCGCCGAGGGCAGGCGTACCGGCAGGTCGAGGGGGGTCCGGTCGGCCGATTCCGCCGCGAAGGCACGCTTGACGATCCTGTCCTCCAGGGACTGATAGCTGAGGACGACGATGCGCCCGCCGACGGCGAGTGCTGCCAGCGCCGCGGGTATCGCCGCGGCGAGCGAGTCGAGCTCACCGTTGACTTCGATCCGCAGCGCCTGGAACGTCCGCTTGGCCGGGTGGCCGCCGGTACGACGGGTCGCTGCGGGGATGGCGGTCCGGACCAACTCGGCCAGCCGCTCGGTGGACTCCAGCGGGGCCGCGATCCGGGCCCGGGCGATGGCGGCGGCGATGCGGGATGCGAAGCGCTCCTCCCCGTACACCCGCAGGAGCCGGGCCAGTTCCCCGACGGAGTAACCGTTGACGATGTCACCGGCGGTGCGCCCGACGGTCGGGTCCATCCGCATGTCCAGCGGCGCGTCCCGGGAGTAGGAGAAGCCCCGCTCGGCCTGGTCCAGTTGCATCGAGGACACGCCGAGGTCGAACAGCACGCCGTCGATCGAGTCCAGTCCCAACCCGGCCAGGACCTCGGGCAGTGCGTCGTACACCGCGTGGACGAGGTGCAGCCGCTCGGCGTACGGGGACAATCTGCTCCGGCTGTGCTCCAGCGCGGCGAGGTCGCGGTCCAGTCCGACCAGGCGAATGTGCGGGTGTGCCTGCAGCAGTGCCTCGGCGTGCCCGCCGAGGCCGAGCGTGGCGTCGACGACGACCGCCGGCCGATCGGACTGCCCTGGCGGCGCCAGCGCGGGTGCGAGCAACGCCAGGCAGCGCTCGAGCAGGACGGGTACGTGCTGCCGCCGCGGCGTACCACTGTCCATCAAGTGCCTTTCTCCGTCGGCTTTCTCAGTTCACTCGGCCGTATCGATCGGTCCCCGCCCGAGGCACAACCTGGCGCCGGGGAAGGTGCGTCAGGGGGCGCCTTCGGGGGGAGACCGACTGATAGGGACGGGATACGTCACACGAGTCCTCATGTCTCAGACGAGTCCGGGCACCACCTCCGAGTCCATCCGGGCGAAGAGCGGTTCGCGGTCGTCGAGAAACGCCTGCCATGCTGTGCTGTCCCAGATCTCGAAGTGCGTGTTGGAGCCCACGGCGACACAGTCACGCTCGAGTCCGGCGTACCGGCGAAGGTCGGCGTTGATGACGACGCGGCCCTGCTTGTCAGGAGTCGGATCGTCGGCGGCGGAGTACAGCAGCCGCTGGTAGTCGCGGTTGCGCGCTGCGGTGCTCGACGCCTGAGCGAGCTCGACGCTCTGCCGGGAGAACTCGGCGAGCGGGAAGACCGACACGCAGTGCTCCTGTCCCCTGGTCATGATCAATCCGTCCACCAACCGCTCGCGAAACCGGGCCGGGAGCGCGAC
>JACCXW010000285.1 GCA_013696785.1 Geodermatophilaceae bacterium
CCTGCAGACCGACCTCGGCGCCCTCAGCGATATCGCTGCGGCCTGGTTCGTGGGACCTGCGGGGGCGTCACCGGAGCAGATGCAGTTGGTGAGCGTCCCTCGTGGGATCTCCCCCGACCTGCCGCTCTCGCTGTACGACGGGGTATCCGGGGCGCTCGTCGTCGTGGCCGCTCCGGGGGACGTCGTCGAGATTTCCGCGCGACCGGACGTGGCCGCCGACGCAAGCATCAGCCGGACCTTCACGCAGCCGGACGCACGCGACGGGGTGGCGGTCACGCTCACCCAGCCGAATCCCTACGGCAGCATGCCCTCCGTCCAGTACCGGGTGACTCGCGCGGGTGCAGTCGTGGCCGAGCAGACCCCCGACGGGTACGTCGAGCCGGGCACGGTGCTAACCGTCCAGGGCGGTGAGCTGAACTTCCTGCGCCAACCCGTCGAGGGCCTGCTCGAGGGCTTTCCAGGCGAGCAGGCACAGCGGATGGCCGTCGGGATCCTCGGCGAATACGGCCTGGGATCCGACCAGATCGACCTGCAGGTGCACTACGCCGGACCGGTGCCCGGGGCCGGCGACGCACCGGCCGGCCTCACCGTCCTCACCGCGACCTTCCCGTCCGGGGCCGTGCTGACCCGGGCCGAGTGGCTGCAGCAACTGAGCGACCCCGGGAGCTTCCGCTTGAGCCGGTGCACCGACGCCCTGACCCCGGCCGGGTTACCGGCGGTCCAGCGCGTCATGGCGATCCGCTGTGACGTCGACTCCGGAGACGCACAGTCCTCAGCCCGCGAATCCACGCTGATTGTCATCGCACCGGCGGCTCTCGGCGGCAACAAGGTCGTCGTCACCGGCACGTCGGGCAGCAGCACCTTCCAACTCGCCGAGGACGGGACCGTCCTGGCGCCGTTCCCCGACGGTGCCCAGCGAGTGGTCATCCAGACCCCGGACGGCACCGCGCTCGGCGAGGCACCCATCGCCACGTCGTAGCGCCCCGGCGACCCCGCGCGCCGGCGCCGGTCGCTAGAACAACACCGGTGTAGTTATCCCCTGCAGTTATCCACATTGTGGATAACTGCAGGGTGCTCAGTTGAGCCGTTCCAGAATGGTCGCGTTCGCCGTCCCGCCGCCCTCGCACATGGTCTGCAGGCCGTACCGGATCTCCTCGCTGCGCATGTGGTGGATCAGCGTCGTCATCAGCCTCGCCCCGGAGCCACCCAACGGATGCCCGAGCGCAATCGCACCGCCGTTCGGATTGAGCCGGGAGGCGTCCGCGCCGGTCTCGGCCAGCCAGGCGAGCGGGACGGGGGCGAAGGCCTCGTTGACCTCGAACACCCCGATGTCGTCGATGGACAGCCCGGATCGAGCCAACACCTTCGCCGTCGCCGGGATCGGGCCGGTCAGCATGATCACCGGGTCGTCGCCGGTCACGACCGCGGAGTGCACGCGGACGATCGGGCGCAGACCCAATTCAGCGGCGCGCTCCGACGTCGTCACCAGCAGTGCGGCGGAGCCGTCTGAGATCTGCGACGCGTTGCCGGCGCTGATCATCCCGTCGGCCCGGAACGGCGTCTTCAGCCCGGCCAGCGCCTCCAAGGTCCCGCCGCGGCGGACACCCTCATCAGCGCTCACCACCATGCCGTCTGGTGCCTTGACCGGCGCGATCTCGGTGTCGAAACGGCCTTCGTCCTGGGCGGTGGCCGCCTTGTCATGCGACGCCAGGCTGTACGCGTCGAGTTCCACCCGGGTCAGTCCCCATCGCTTGGCGATCATCTCCGCGCCGACGCCCTGGTTGGGGAGGACATCGCCGTAGCGGGCGGTGAACCGATCTCCGACCGGCAGTTGTCCGGTCGTTCCGACCGAGGACCCCATCGGGACCCGGCTCATGGACTCCACGCCGCCGGCCACCACGATGTCGCACTGTCCGGACATCACCGCGGCGGCCGCGAAGTGCAGGGCCTGCTGCGAGCTGCCGCATTGCCTGTCGACCGTCGTACCGGGGACGCTCTCCGGCCAACCGGCCGACAGCGCGGCGTGCCGGCCGACGTTCCAGGTCTGCTCGCCGACCTGGCTGACGCACCCCCAGATCACGTCGTCGACCAGCGCCGGATCGAGCCCGGTGCGTTCGATCAACGCATCCAGCACGTGCGCGGACAGATCCACCGGGTGTACGCCGGCCAGCCCGCCGTTGCGCTTACCGACGGGGGTCCGGACAGCTTCGACGATCACGGCATCGCGCATGCGGTTTGACTCCTCGACGGTCTTCGAAGCTCCGGTCGCCCGATCGTACGGCGGACAGTGGTGGCAACATCGTCGGCGTGACAGAGCTGTGAGTTGGGCACCGCGCTGGGTGGAGAGCGCCCTGATGGCGGTCGTCGGGCTCTCGTTGCTGGGCATCGCGGTCGGCCTCGATGCCGCGGGCCGGCTGCTCGTCGGCGTGGCCGGCCTGTTCCTGCTCGGGCTGGCTCTCAGCGACGTCGTCGTCCGGCCACGGCTGGCCGCTGACGCGGACGGGCTGACGGTGCGCACCCTGAGCCGGCGCATGGGTGGTCCGTGGGCCGCCGTGACCGTCCGGCTGCGGGCCGGGCGACGGCTCGGGACGGCGGTGCACACGCTGGAGATCGACATCGGCGACGACCTCGTCGTCCTCGGCCGGCGCGAACTCGGCGCAGGTCCGGCCGACGTCGCCGAGCGCCTGACCCAGCTCCGGGGCGGCGGCTGACCCCCCGTGTTCACACCAGGGTGGGGCCTTGCAGAAGGACCGGTACGACGGCGGCCGCGACGAGAACTGCCAACCCGGTGATCTGCAGTGCGGTGCTGCGCCGCCCGTAGACGAGCACGACGGCGGCCAGCATCCCGCCGATCAGCCCGCCGAGGTGCCCGAGCAGCGAGATGCCCGGCAGGAAGCTGATGATCGCGTTGAGCACCAGCACCGAGACCAGTGGTCGCAGGTCGCCCTTGTTGTGCACGATCACGACGGCCGCGGCCCCGAGCAGCCCGAAGACTCCGCCGGAGGCCCCCACCGTCTGGCTGATCGGGTCCGCGAACAGCGCGACCGCGGCTCCTCCGGAAACCGCTGATACGAGGAATACCACGACGAACCTGGCCCGGCCGAGGTAGCGCTCGAGGTCGGCGCCGAGCACCAGCAACGCGAGCATGTTCATCACGAGGTGGAACAGGCCGAAGTGCAGGAACGCCGAACTGAGCAGCCGCCAAGGTTGGTCTCCACCGCCGTCGCAGATCCCCTGAATCCGGAACTCTCCGGTGACGCAGGCCGGGAACAGCGAGAACTCCCGGAACAGCGTCGAGGCGTCGTTCTGCATCACCCCGCCCCCGTTGGGCAACGCCGCGATGACGGTGACCAGGTACGCCGCGACGTTCAGCGCGACCAGGGTCGTCGTGGCCGCGCCCCAGCGCGCCGCGAAGCGTTGTACGCCGGACTGACCGCGGGGTCGACGGACGGAGGCCTGCCCCTCCCGAACGCACTCCGGACAGTGGAATCCGACCGACGCCTGGCGCATGCAGTCGGGGCAGATCGGCCGGCCGCACCGGGTGCACGCGATCCCGGTCGCGCGGTCGCTGTGCCGGTAACAGGCGGCCCGCCCCGGCGGCGGGCCGGGCTGGGTCATTCCCGTTCGATCGTCACCGAGTCGAGGGTGACATCCTCGACCGGGCGGTCACCCGAGCCGGTCTGAACCCTCGCCAGCGTCTCCACCACGGCGCGGCTCTCCTCGTCAGCGACCTCGCCGAAGATGGTGTGCTTGCCCTGCAACCAGGTCGTGGCGGCCACCGTGATGAAGAACTGCGAGCCGTTCGTCCCGCGGCCCATCTGCTTGCCGGAGTTCGCCATCGCCACGATGTAGGGCTTCGTGAAAGAAAGCTCGGGGTGGATCTCGTCGTCGAACTTATAGCCGGGACCGCCGATCCCCTGCCCCAGCGGGTCACCGGCCTGGATCATGAACCCGGGAATGATGCGGTGAAAGATCGTTCCGTCGTACAGCCGGGCCTTGGTCTTCTCCTTGGTCCGCGGGTCGGTCCACTCCCTGGTGCCCTCGGCGAGTTCGACGAAATTGGTCACCGTCTTCGGGGCGTGGTCGGGGAAGAGCTCCACCCGGATGTCGCCGTGATTGGTGTGCAAGGTCGCGTGCAGCGGCACAGGTTCTCCTCGGTAGATGTGCGCTCGATCCTTCCACGGCTGCGGTCGGTGGGTTCAGCCGAGCAGCGGTGCGACCTCGGCGGCGATCTCCCGGGCCTCCAACGACGATGCCTGGTTGATCGTCACCACCAGCAGGGTGCGCCCGCTCGTGACCGCCAGGACGGTGCTGCCCTCGGCGACCAGGACGACTCCCCCGTCGGCCACGTCGTCCACCGGGTCGGCCGCAGAGGTTCCGCGCGAGATCGCCGCGTTCTGTGCCTCGACCATCGTCGGATACGCCGTCACGGCGACGTCCGCGGCCGGTTCACCGTCCGGGCGGTAGAACGTGCAACTGGGCACTAGCTCGTGGCTGGTCGTGGTGTACGTCGTCCGCTCGATGTGCTGGCCCACCGTCTCCTGCACGAATGCCGTGTCCAGGTACGGGCATTCGCCCTCAGCCGTGACCGGCTGCGGAGCCGTCGACGAGGCGGGAGACGTCGCAGCCGACGACGCAGCCGACGTCGCAGCCGAGGTCGAAACGGTGCTGCCCTCGGCGGTCGTCACTGCGGGCGCGGCGCTCGGTGTGCCGGTGCATGCCGACAGCAGGAGTACGCCGGCGACGAGCAGGGCCGGTCGGCTCAACCGCGCCCGCCGTGGCCGACCGGAACCATCCAGCGGAACAGGCTCAGCCCGGGACGATGGCACCAGCAGTCCTCCGGGCAGTCGCAACCGAGGGCACCCCGGCGTTCGAGTTCTTTCGTGGCCAGTACGGCGCCCGCGTACGCCACGGCCACGTACTTCGCGGTCTTCAGCATGTCCCCCAGGCTAGCCGCGACTCCTCGCGGGGAGACCGAAACAACCGCCGCGCGATGAGTTTCCAAACGGGTGAGAGTCACTACGCTGCAAGCACTGTCGGCCGCGACAGCGCTGCCTGGAGAGGAGCACCGATGAGCCGAGAGCGAGTGAGCATCATCGCAGCGAGGAACGAGCGATGACCGGAGTGCGAGTGCTGGTGGGGACCCGCAAGGGCGCCTTCACGCTGACATCGGACGGCGCCCGCGAGCAATGGGACGTCAGCGGTCCGTTCTTCCCCGGCTGGGAGATCTACCACGTCGCCGGATCCCCGGCCGAGCCGAATCGGCTCTACGCCTCACAGTCCAGCGGCTGGTTCGGCCAGCTCATCCAGCGCTCCGACGACGGCGGTCAGACCTGGGATCCGGTGGGTAACGACTTCACCTACGACGGCGTACCGGGGACCCATCAGTGGTACGACGGCACAGCGCATCCCTGGGAGTTCGCGCGGGTCTGGCACCTGGAGCCGTCGCTGACCGACCCGGACACGGTGTACGCCGGGGTGGAGGACGCGGCCCTGTTCCGCAGCACGGACGGCGGGCAGACCTGGGGAGAACTGTCCGGACTGCGCGGCCACGGGTCGGGATCGTCGTGGCAACCGGGCGCAGGCGGGATGTGCTTGCACACGATCCTCCTGGATCCGACGGACTCCACCCGGATGTACGCGGCGATCTCCGCCGCGGGCGTGTTCCGCAGCGACGACAGCGGCGACACCTGGCGGGCGATCAATCAGGGACTGCAGTCCGAGGGCATCCCTGATCCGGACGCTGAGGTCGGCCACTGCGTGCACCGCATCGCGATGCACCCGTCGCGGCCGGACGTGCTGTTCATGCAGAAGCATTGGGACGTGATGCGCAGCGACAACGCCGGCGACTCCTGGCACGAGATCAGCGGAAACCTGCCGACCGACTTCGGCTTCCCGATCGCCGTCCACGCCCACGAGCCGGACACCATCTACGTCGTACCGATCACCAGCGACTCCCACCATTTCGTGATGGACGGCAAGCTGAGGGTGTACCGCAGCCGGACCGGCGGGAACGAATGGGAGGCGCTCACCACGGGCCTTCCGCAGCAGGACTGCTACCTCAACATCCTTCGCGACGCGATGGCCGTGGACACCCTCGACTCGTGCGGGGTGTACTTCGGAACCAGCGGCGGACAGGTGTACGCCTCGGCCGACGCCGGCGACAGCTGGGCACCCATCGTCAAGGACCTGCCACCGGTGCTGTCTGTCGAAGTGCAGACCTTGTCATGATCCGCGTCGTGCTTCCGGCGCACCTGCGATCGCTGGCAAAGGTCAACGGCGAGGTACGCCTCGACGTCGACGGGCAGGTCACGCAGGGCGCGGTCCTCGACGCGCTAGAGGCCAGCTATCCGATGCTGAGGGGCACCCTGCGCGACCAGGCCACGAAGCAGCGCCGACCCTTCGTCCGGTTCTACGCGTGCGAGGAGGACCTTTCCCACGAGTCGATGGACGCGCCGCTGCCCAAAGCAGTCGTGGACGGCACAGAGCCGTACCTCGTCGTGGGCGCCATGGCCGGCGGCTAGCT
>JACCXW010000290.1 GCA_013696785.1 Geodermatophilaceae bacterium
GTGCCGGACCGTTGCCCGCCGCCTCGGCCGAGGAGTCCGAGTGCATCCTGCGCTGGCTTGAACGACCCGGCACGAGGCTCGTGCACGTGGACGGCCTGCTGGCGAGTCCGGCCCGCGGCGCCGCGGCCATGTCACGGTGGCTGCGCACCGTCGAGGCCTCGCGGGCTAGCGCCGACCCGTTCGCCGACCGGCGCTCCATGCGTACCGAATCGCGCCCGCCCCGCATCGGCGCCGCCTGACACCTCGGCGACGGCCGGTTACGTGAAATGGGGGCGCGACCACCCACGGGTCGATGAATCAGGTCGTCCGCCGTTACCGTTCCGGCATGGAGATCGTGCCGGACACCAAGGACTGGACTTGGGTCCTCTACCGGTCGTGCCCGGAATGCGGCCTGGACACCCGCCGCGTCGCTGCGACCGACGTGCCCGCAATGCTGCTGTCCGGCGTGAGGGAATGGCACCGGGAACTGCGCCGCAAGGACGTCCGCGAGCGGCCACGGCCGAACGTCTGGTCGCCGCTGGAGTACGCCTGCCACCTGCGAGACGTCTGCCTCCTGTTCCAAAAGCGGCTGTCGGTGATGCTCTACATGGACGACCCCGAGTTCGCGGACTGGGACCAGGACGCCGCCGCGATCGAGGACCGGTACGCCGAGCAGGATCCGGCCGAGGTGTCCGCCGAACTCGGCAAGGCCGCACGAATCCTGGCCGAGGAGTTCCAGGCGGTGTCCGGAGCGCAGTGGCAGCGGACGGGGGTGCGCGGCGACGGGGCCGCATTCACCGTTGAGACATTCGCCCGGTACTTCAGCCACGAACTCGTCCACCACCTGTACGACGTGGTGGCCGGCCCGGCAGCCCCGAACTGATGCCCCACGCCGAGCGGCACCCCACCGGTAGCATCCTGCTGCCCGCACGAGCCGAGTTGTTGGGGAGCGCCGCGTGATCACCGCGATCGTCATGATCAGTGCCGCGACCGACTCGATTCCGGAGGTCGCCGCGACCATCGCCGACATCAAGGGTGTCAGCGAGGTCTACAGCGTTGCCGGGAATGTCGACCTCATCGCGATCGTCCGGGTCCGCGAGTTCGATGACGTTGCCGAGGTCATCGCCGGACGCCTGAACAAGGTCGACGGGGTCACCGACACCGAGACCCACATTGCCTTCCGTGCGTACTCCAAGCACGACCTCGAGGCCGCGTTCTCACTCGGCTTCGACGAACCCGCCTGACGCCGACGGCACGGACGGACGCACGGTCAACGGCCGGCGACAAAGACCACGTCGGGCTCGCCACGCCGCACCGGTAAAAAGTGGCACCGCGCGTTCCCGAACACTGCGTCAAGCCGTCGGTAAAAAGCGTCGTCGTCGGCTGCGCTCCACACCGCGACCGTGCCGTCCACAGCCAACCGCTTCTTGACCCGGGCGAGTCCGGTGTCGCAGTACAGGCCGGCATTCCGATCTGTCACCGTCCACTGTGGACCGTTGTCGATGTCGACGCAGATGACGTCGTAGCGGCCATCCTTCACATCGAGCCAGTCGAGCAGGTCGGCGCAGACGACGCGCACCCGTGGATCGTCGAGGGCGTGCCCGGAGAACGCGGCCAGGTGTGTCCGCTGCCAGTCGATCACGGCCGGCTCCACCTCAACGACCGTGACGTCGAGCGTCAGCGGATGAACCAACGCCTCGGCCAGGGAGAAGCCCACACCCAGCCCGCCGATCAGCACATGAGCCGGCAGGGCGCGCGAGTCGAGCGCGGCGCTGACGAGCAACCGCTCGGATGACCCCGCGCGGGTGTCCATCAGGAAGACGCCGTTGCTGACGATCTCGAAGTGCGCTCCGTCGCGACGCAGGACCAGTTCGCCGCGCGCCGTCGTACGACGATCGACGGGGGAACTCAGGCGCCGGCCTGACTGACATCGCGCCAACGCCGCAACGTCTCGGCCGCCCCGCCGCCGTCGATCGACGCGGCAGCACGCTCGAGGCCGCCACGCATCGCCGCCAGGAAGCCCGCTTCGTCACCGGATGCAAAGCCTTCAAACCCGTCAAAGGCCACGACGGCTGCCGCCGCGTTGACGAGCACGGCCTCCCGCACCGGACCGGCCGCACCGGCGATGACGTCGCGGGCGACGGCGGCGTTCTCCGCCGGTCCGCCGCCGACGAGGTCGGCCGGCTGGGACCGCGCCAGTCCGAGGTCGACCGGGTCCAGCGTGATCTCGGCCACCGAACCCTCGGCGACCAGCCACAGCCGCGACGTGGTCGTCGTAGTGATCTCGTCGAGCCCGTCGTCGCCGCGGAACACCACCGCGCTGGTCCCACGCGCGGCCAGCACGGCGGCCATCACACCGGCCATCCGCGGGTCCGCGCACCCAACTGCCTGGGCGGCCGGTTGCGATGGGTTCGTCAACGGACCGAGGAAATTGAAGACCGTGGCGACACCCATCTCCCGCCGTGCCACCGCCGCGTGCCGCATCCCCGGGTGGAAGACCGGCGCGAAGAAGAATCCGATCCCCGCCTCGGACACGCACCGGGCCACCCCGGCCGGTGGCAGGTCGATCACGACGCCGAGTTCGGCCAGCAGGTCCGCGGAACCGCAGGCGCTGGACGCGGCCCGGTTCCCGTGCTTGGCCACCGGGATGCCGGCGCCCGCGGTCACGATTGCCGCCATGGTGGAGATGTTGACTGTCCGGGCGCGGTCACCACCTGTGCCGACCACGTCGACGCAGCGGCCGGGCACGGACACCGGGGTGGCGTTGTCGAGCATGGCCTCGACCAGTCCGCCGACCTCCTGAGCCGATTCACCCTTGGCGCGCAAGGCGATCGCGAACGCTGCCACCTGCGCCGGGCTGGCCTCACCGGCCATGATCTCGTTCATCGCCCAGCGCGTCGCGGCTGAGTCCAGGGATTGGCCGAGCAGCAGCGTGTGCAGCACCGCCGGCCAGTTCAACTGGTCCGTCATCGACGCACGGGGGTTCCGGCCGCACGCTGCCGCACGAGCTCGGTCACCGTCTGCGCTGCCGTCAGCGCGTCGAGCGGGTACAGCAGCGTGCCGTCGGCCAGCGACCAGGTGGCCAGCCACCTGTCGTCGGCGCGGGCGATCAGCACGCACACGCTGGGACAGTCGTCGATCTCATACTTGAGCTGCCGGCTGATACCCATGCCGCCGGTCGGCTGCGCCTCGCCGTCGAGAATGGCCACATCGATGCCGCCGTCGTCGATGAGCTTGAGCAGCGTGTCGATGTCCGAGCACTCGACGTAGGAGATCCGTCCCAGTCCCCCACCCAGTCGGCGGCCGACCGCGGTCTGTACGTCCGCGCGCACCTGCTCGCGCTGGCTGAAGACGAGGACCGTGTACACCGTGCCCTGCGACGGACTGCTCATGGCGCGCAATCCTAGGGCGAAGGTCTCCAGCGCCAGGACTCGATGACCCGTCTCGATCGGTCATTGCGCCGCCGGCATCGGTGCGTCGAGGAACGGCGGGATCATCGCGAGAAGCAACTCGGAGCGGTTCACAACCGTCACGTGCGACGTGCCCGGCAAGATGGCGAGCTGCGACGCGGGAAGGCCGGGGGGCATGTCACCGAAATTCGAACAGTGTGGCGAAGTCGTCCGGGCGCGGGGCGATCCGGATGTACTCCTCGTGCCACGGCGAGCCGTGCATCATCTCCGGCGTCATCTCCCGTAACCGAAGAAGTCGGCGCGCTCGATCCCGAGGTATCCGAGCGCGGCGACGGCGTCGTCGGCGGTCTGCTCGTAGGACAGCGACCGGTCGATGTCCGCGGTGCGTCCGTGGGCCTCATCTCCAGCCCGATGACCACGTGCTCGGGCTCAACCGTCCGGCCGGGCCTGGCGCGCCTCCAGCCGATCCAGGTGCCGGTCCTCGCGCGCTGCCTCGCGTTCGGAGGCACGCATCCACTGGTAGGCGGCGACGCCGAGCATGATCAGGCCGACCAGGTCTCCCGAGGCCCAGAGCAGACCACCGCCGACGCGCTGCTCGCTGAACGGGTCGGACCAGGCCAGGTTGAGCGCCAGGTAGTGGTCGGCTGCGATCAACATCCGCTCGTTCATGATCGTCAGGCCGAGGATGGCGTGCAGCGGCAGTGTCCCGATCAGGATCAGCATCCGCAGCGGATGACCCACCCGGCCCGGGACGGGATCCAGGCCGACGAGCGGCCAGAAGAACAGGCAGCCGACAAGCAGGAAGTGCAGGTGCATCGCCTCGTGCAGCCAGGGGTTGTCGAGCGTGGCGGGGAACCACCCGCTGAAGTAGAGCGCGAACGGGCTCGCGACGAAGAGCAGGAACGGGATCAGCGGGAACGTCAGCAGTCGCACGACGCGGCTGTGCAGAGTTGCCAGCAACCCGCGGCGAGTGGCACCGCGCGGGGGCAGCGTGCGCAGGGCGAGGGTGATCGGCGCGCCGAGGGCGAGGAAGACCGGCGCGACCATCGACAGCACCATGTGCTGCACCATGTGAAGGCTGAACAAGGTGTCCTCGTAGGCGGAGATTCCGCCCAGCGTCACCACAGCGATCGAGCCGAGCCCTCCTACGAGCCAGGCGGCCGTGCGGGCGTTGCTCCAGTCATGGCCGCGGAGCTTGAGGACGTGGACCGCCCACAGATACAGCCCGGCGGCGACCACGAGCAGCGTTCCGACGACGGGGTCGAAAGAGGACTCGGTGACCAGCCGCAGGGCGGTGAACGGCGGCACCGACTCCGCCGCACCGGCCACGATCACGCCATCGAGGTTACGTCGTCCGGCACGCCGCACCCCACTCCATGTACGCCGACGCCGCAGGCCATACTGACTGCGTGAGCGAGCGCAGCGAGCGAACCAATCAGCGGAGTGCGCCGCGCATGCGGCGTGCCGAGCGGAGCGAGGCCGGCGTTTGAGCGCGGCGAATCCCACTTTCGAGGCCGGGCGGGTGCATTCACTGACCCGACCGAACATGGTCAGTGTGGGCACCATCGTGTGGCTGTCCAGCGAGCTGATGTTCTTCGCCGGACTGTTCGCGATGTACTTCACCGCCAAGGCCGTGCACGGGGAGCCCTGGCCGCCGGAGCCCACCGAACTCAACATCCCGTACGCGCTGGTCTTCACGATCATCCTGATCTTGTCCTCGGTCACCTGCCAGCTCGGCGTCTTCGAGGCGGAGAAGGGCAACGCGTTCGGGCTGCGCCGCTGGTTCACGTTCACGTTCATCCTCGGTCTGGCCTTCGTGTTGGGCCAGTTCAACGAATATCGCGCGCTGGTGGGCGAGGGCACGACGCTCAGCTCATCGACGTACGGCTCGGTGTTCTATCTCACGACCGGCTTCCACGCCGCGCACGTCATCGGCGGCCTGCTGGCCTTCATCTTCATGTTGATGCGATCCACGATGGGTCGGTTCACCCCGGCTCAGGCGACGGCCGCCATCGTGGTCTCCTACTACTGGCACTTCGTCGACATCGTGTGGGTCGGCTTGTTCGCCACCATTTACTTCGTCAGGTGAGGGGGCGTGGCATGACCAGAGTCGAGCGACTGCGCAAACGGACGTCGTCCGGACTGGCGCTCGGCATCGCCCTCGTTGCGATCGGCTTCGGCTACTCCGCTGTCGCGCCGAGCAGCTCCGCCCAGGACGACGGTCTGTCGGTCGAGGCGATGGCCGGCCAGGAGATCTACGAGAACGGCTGCATTACCTGCCACGGTCGGAACCTGGAGGGCGTCGAGGATCAAGGGCCGCCGCTGATCGGGGTCGGAGAGGCCTCCGTGTACTTCCAGGTCAGTACCGGTCGGATGCCGCTCAAGCAGCAGGAGGCGCAGGCCCAGCGCAAGACCCCCGTGTACGACGATGCCGAGGTCAACCAGTTGATGGCCTTCATCGAGACGTACGGCGGCGGACCGGAACTGCCCACGGAGGAGGACCTGCGCGACGGGGAACTCGCCGAAGGCGGGGAGCTGTTCCGGCTGAATTGCGCGTCGTGCCACAACTTCGCCGGTCGGGGCGGGGCCTTGTCTTCGGGGAAGAACGCCCCTGCGCTGGACCAGTCCTCCGATCTGGACATCTACACGGCAATGCTGTCCGGTCCGCAGAACATGCCGGTGTTCGGCGACAACCAGCTCACCCCGGAGAACAAGCGGGCCATCATCAACTACGTGCAGACGCTCAAGGACACCAGCGATCCCGGTGGCCTCAGCATCGGCCGGGCCGGTCCGGTCCCCGAGGGATTGATCATCTGGATCGTCGGTATCGCCGGCTGCGTCATCGCCTGTTTCTGGGTGGGGACACGATCATGAGTGGGACCCAGTCACTGGTGGGGACACAGTCATGAGCAGCCACGCGGAGAACGGGCCGCCCGGCGGCGCCCAGCCGATGCCCGGCAATCCGCCGCAGCCCGGGCCCGGGCCGACCGATGAGGAACTGGCCCGGATGAGCCGGGAGGACCTGGTCGTCCTCGGCGCGAAGATGGACGGCGTCGAGGTCGTCTACTCCGAACTGGTGGAGCCCGGATCCACGGCAGAGCGCCGCGCCGAGCGGCAGGTCGCCGCGGCGTTCACCGGCGCCGGTCTGGCCGCTCTGGCATTCATGGTGATCTTCGTGGCGTGGCCGTGGGAGGTCGAGACAGCCGGCGGCGGATTCGACCTGTCGACGCTGTACACGCCGCTGCTCGGCCTGATGATGGGGTTGGCCATCACGCTGGTCGGGATCGGCGTCGTGCTGTGGGCCAAGAAGCTTATGCCGTACGAGGTTGCCGTCCAGGAGCGGCACGAAGGCGCCTCACCGGAGATCGAGCGGCAGACCACCGCCGCCACACTCGTCGACATCGGTAACTCCACCGGGATCGCCCGGCGCTCGATCATCAAGCGGTCACTCGGTTTCGGCGGGGCCATGCTGGGCTTGATGGCCATCTTCCCGCTCGGTGGCTTGATCAAGAAGCCCGGGACGGCGCTGTTCGAGACCCCGTGGGAACCGGGCATGCGGTTGCTGACCCTGAACGGGCTGCCGATCCGGCCCGACGACATGCGCCCGGGCGCGCTGCAGACCGTCTTCCCGCCGGTCGAGGGTGGCACCCGGTCGGCTGACGGAGTGGCCATGCTCATCCGGCTCTTGCCGCAGCAGGTGACGGACTATCGCGCCCGCGAGGGCCAGGAAGACTTTCGGTGGAACGACTTCGTCGCCTACTCGAAGATCTGCACCCACGCGGGTTGCCCGGTTTCCCTGTACGAACAGGAGACCGCACGGATCCTCTGCCCCTGTCATCAGTCCCAGTTCGACGCCATCGACGGCGCACGGTCCATTTTCGGGCCGGCGAGCCGCTCGTTGCCGCAACTGGCGGTCGAAGTGGACGACGACGGATACTTCGTTGCGAAGAGTGACTTCATCGAACCCATCGGGCCGGCTTTCTGGGAGCGTTCGTCATGACGATCAGCACAGCGCCGAAACCAGCCACCCGCGCCGGGCGCACGGCCAGCGCCCTGGACGAGCGGCTGACGATCAGCGCCCCGCTGCGGCGCACGCTGAACAAGGTCTTTCCGGACCACTGGTCGTTCCTGCTCGGTGAGATCGCGCTCTACTCGTTCATCATCCTGCTGCTCACCGGCACGTACCTGACCTTTTTCTTCGACTCCTCGATGCAGGAGATCATCTACGACGGCAGCTACACCCCGCTGCGCGGCATCGAGATGTCTCGGGCGTACGCGACCACGCTGGACATCTCCTTCGACGTCCGCGGCGGTCTGCTGATCCGCCAGATCCACCACTGGGCGGCGCTGCTCTTCATCGCGTCCATCGTCGTGCACCTGATGCGTACCTTCTTCACCGGCGCCTTCCGCAAGCCGCGTGAGGCGAACTGGTTGGTCGGCGTCGGCCTGCTCGTGCTCGGTCTCCTCGAGGGCGTGTTCGGGTACTCCTTGACCGACGACCTGCTCTCCGGCACCGGACTGCGGATCATCAACGCGATCTTCCTGTCGATCCCGGTGATCGGGTCGTGGCTGTCCTTCGCGATCTTCGGCGGGGAGTTCCCCGGCACGGTCATCATCGGTCGCTTCTACATCCTGCACGTGCTGCTGATCCCGGGGATCCTGCTCGCGCTGATCGCCGTACACCTGCTGCTTGTCGTCAAGAACAAGCACACCCAGTACCCTGGACCCGGCCGGACCGAGGAGAACGTCGTCGGCAAGCGGATGTTCCCGGTGTTCGCGGCCAAGAGCACCGGCTTCTTCCTGGTGGTCTTCGGCATCCTCGCCGCCCTCGGCGGGCTGGTGCAGATCAACCCGATCTGGCTGTACGGACCGTATGACCCCTCCCAGGTCAGCGCCGGCTCGCAGCCTGACTGGTACATCGGTTTCCTCGACGGCTCCACCAGGCTGTTCCCGGCGTGGGACCTGTACTTGTTCGGGTACAACATCCCACCGCTGTTCTGGCCGACGATCGTGCTGCCGGGACTGCTCTTCACGTTGCTCGCGCTGTATCCGTTCATCGAGGCCAAGCTCACCAAGGACCGCGCCCATCACAACCTGCTGCAGCGCCCACGGGACGTGCCGGTGCGTACGGCGATCGGCGCGATGGCACTGTCCTTCTACACGGTGCTGTGGATCTCCGGCGGCAACGACCTGATCGCTGACAAGTTCAACATCAGCCTCAACGCGATGACCTGGATCGGCCGGATCGGGTTGGTCGTGCTGCCGCCCATCGCCTACTGGGTCGCCTACCGGATGTGCCTCGGCCTGCAGATCGGCGACCGGGAGGTGCTCGAACACGGCGTGGAGACCGGCATCATCCGTCGGCTGCCGCATGGTGAGTTCATCGAGATCCACCAGCCGCTCGGCAAGGTGGACGCCCACGGTCACGGCTCGCTGCAGTACGGCGGGGCGCCGGTACCCAAGAAGATGAACCACATCGGTGGCATGGGCCGGGCGATCAAGGGATTCTTCACGCCGATCGAGGAGCCGCCGGCGCGTCCGGCGATCTCTGCCGAGCCCGAGAAGCAGGGCGAGCTGACCGGCTCCGGACGCCCGAAGGACCCCGAGGCCTGACCGACGCGCACGTATGGTGGCTAGGAGCCGCCGTCCAGTGAGAGGTACCGCGTGAACATCGAGATCTACAGCGACGTCGTCTGCCCGTGGTGCTACATCGGGAAGCGGCGCTTCGAGAAGGCGCTTGCCGCCCACCCAGGGGCGCAGGACGTCGAGGTGACCTGGCGCCCGTTCCAGCTGGATCCGGAGGCGTCGACCGAGCCGATCCCGCATCTTCAGGCGTACGCCGCGAAAATAGGCGACCAGGCCAAGGTCGATGCGACGGTGGCCGAGCTGAGGGCCGCGGCGGACGCTGAGGATCTGGACCTGCGGTTGGATCTCGCCCAGCGGGTGAATACCTTCGACGCTCATCGCCTGCTCGGCCTCGCCCTGACCGACGGGGGCACTGAGTTGCAGCACCGCGTCAAGGAACGCCTGATGCGCGCTTACTTCAGCGAGGGTCGCAACGTCGCCGATCACGGCGAGCTTGCGGCGCTGGGCAAGGAGGCCGGGTTGACCGGCGTCGACGTCAGCGGCCACCTGGCCTCGGATGCCGGTGTCGACGACCTCAAGCAGCAGCTCGGCGAAGGTCGCGCGCTGGGTCTGGACTCGGTGCCCACCTTCGTGTTCGAACGCAGATGGGCCGTCTCCGGCGCTCAGTCCCCGCAGGTCATGGGTCAGGTACTCATGCAGATCGAGGCGGCGATGCTCGGCGGTGGGGGCGGCTGTTGCGGTGGGGGCGGCTGCGCCTGCTCCGCCTGACCCGGCCTTTCCGCCAGTGCCCGGCCTGCAGGTGCTCATCGATGCCGACAACGTCGGGCCCGCGCGGGTACAGCCGGTGCTCACCGCGATCACCGCGATCGAAGCGCCGGTGTCCATCGTGGTGAGCGGGCGGGAGCAAGCGCTGTCCCGGGTGTCCTGGCCGCCTTCCGCGAGGCAGATCGTCGCCAGCGGCTGGCAGCGGGCCGATGTCGCCCTGGCCGAGGCCTACCGCCGCGATGACGGGCCGCTCATCCTGGTTTCCGGCGACGGGGACTTCGCGCTGCTCGCCGCCCGACACCCCGGATCGGTGCTCATCGTCAGTGCCGCCCCGTCATACCGGCTGACCGAGAATGCGACGGTCACCGATCCCGCGCTCGAAGGTCCGGGACCGTTGCACACGTGGTTGCGCCACGTCACCGGCGAGCGTTAGTCAGTGCGCTGCGTTGGCGCGTGAGTAGTACTCGAAGAGCAGGCCGCCCACGGTGAACATCAGGACGGCGAACGCGATCAACAGCAGCCAGATGTAGAAGAACGCCAGCCCCAACGCGACGAGTCCTGCGGCTGCGGCGATGCCGATGGGCCAGTAGCTGCCGGGACTGAAGAACCCCAGCTCCCCTGCCCCATCGGCGATGTCGGCGTCCTTGCGGTCCTCCGGACGTGGGTCGATGCGCCGGGAGACGAACCAGAAGAAGCCGCCCACGATGATGCTGAGGCCGCCGGAGAGCACCAGCCCCGCCATCCCGACCGGCTCCCAGTCGGAAAAGGCTCCGTAGATGACAGCCGTTCCAACAAGGAACACCGCCAATCCGCTGAAGAGGTACGCCTCTAGCTTCATCGCCTCATCATTCCTGGACCGCTGTTCGAATCCGGGCGTCAGTCCGTCGCGCTGCGGCGCGTCCGGTCGGTGTCGAAAGGTCTCGTGGTCTGTGCCAGGCCGGGCTCGCCCACGCTCTCCAACGCCTCGGCGTTGCCCATGCCGGAGGCGCGGGCAGCGAGGTAGTCCTCGAAGACCTCTGGGCTGACGACCCGGACCTCGAAGTTCATGGCCGAGTGGTAGATGCCGCACAGCTCAGCGCACCGGCCGACGTACGCGCCCTCTTCATCGAGCGTCAGGTCATAGGTGTTGTCGTACCCGAAGTTCTGACCGGGTATGACGTCGCGCTTGAAAAGGGTTTCCGGGATCCAGAACGAGTGGATGACGTCGTTGCTGAACAACTCGATCCGGACTGTGCCGATCGGCAGTACCAGGACGGCGCTCTCGGTGCTGTCCCCGACGATGCTGATCGGCTCGCCGGTCTCCTCGACGTTCTCATCGGCGTACTGGAATTCCCAGTTCCACTGGAATCCGGTGACCTCGACTATCACGTCGGGGTCGGACACCTGCGCCTGGACCTCGGTCTGTACGACGACGGTGTAGTAGAAGAGCACGGAGATGATCAGGAACGGGATCACCGTCAAGATGATCTCCAACGGCAAGTTGTACGCCGTCTGCTTCGGCAGCTCACTGTTCTTGCGCCGGTGGAAGGCGCAGGTCCAGAAGATGAGTCCCCAGACGATGGCGCCGACGACGAGGGCTGCGATCGACGAGCCGGTCCAGATCTGTCGCATCTGGGTGGCTTGCTCGGTGACCCCCTCGGGCCAACCGAAGCGGAGCACCTCCGCGGCGGAACATCCGCTGAGTGTGGCCACCAGCAGGCCGAAGACGGCGATGACTCTCGCCAGCCGACCAGTCCGACGCACGTGGGCCGTCCTTCCCTCAGACATCGACGTACCGCACTCGTCGCAGACTACTGGACCTCCGTCGGCGGCCGCCGACCCGCCCGCGGGTCGTGGCTGGACGTGTCGCCGTCCTGGTTCCCGCGGGATGCCCTCGGCGAGCGGTACGGCGTGGACTTCGATTCCGTGCTCGTGAACTTCTACCGCACCCGGAAGAACTGGACCTGATCTGCGCTTGGGCGACCGCGATGGCCGACGACATCGGCCTGGACGCCGGGGCGACGGGTGCACGCTCTTCACCAACCTCGCGAACCCGACCTCCAACGGCGTCTACCAGCGCATCGGGTACTACCGGTGTCCGACGCGGAGGAACTCACCTTCATCGACCCGTGACGGCCGGGCCGACTTTGTCGGTGGATACGCGTCGCCGGTGACGCGGATCTACTGACAAGTTCGCGATACTGGGTCGGACACCGAGCGAACGGATGTGATCGGCGGATGTGCGGCCTGCTGGGCTTCGTGAGCAAGGACGGGCAGGCCAAGGCCCGCGTCGACGACATCACCGAAGCCATGCACCTGCTTCGTCACCGCGGCCCCGACGAGACCACGTCCTGGTCCGACGACGACGTCGTCCTTGCCTTTCAACGGCTGTCGATCATCGACCTGGACCTGAGCCACCAACCGCTGTCCTATCCAGGACCGGACGCCGGGGACGACGCCGAGGACCGCTACCGGATCATCTTCAACGGCGAGGTCTACAACTACGTCGAGCTGCGCGAACGGCTCAGCCGCGAGTTCGGTGCGGAGTTCCGCACGCGCGGCGACACCGAGGTCGTTGTCGCGGCGTACCGCTACCTCGGCGAAGACTGCGTGTCCGCCCTGCGCGGCATGTTCGCTTTCCTGATCTGGGACCGGCAGGAACGGCGTGCGTTCGGCGCCCGGGACCACTTCGGGATCAAGCCACTGTACGTCGCGACGAACGCCAGCGGCATCTTTCTGGGCTCGGAGAAGAAGAGCCTGCTCGCGTTGCTCGACCCCGCGCGAACCGCGGACATCGACCACCGGTCGCTGCAGCACTACCTCACGCTGCAGTACGTGCCCGAGCCGGCGTCGATGCACACCGCCATACGCCGGATCGAGAGCGGTACGGCGTTCACGATCGTGGACGGGACGCTGCACACCCGCCGGTACTTCCACCCGACATTCGCGGTGCGCGGTGACGGCGACCGCAAGGCGCTCTACCGGCGGATCGAGGATGTGCTTCGCGATTCGGTGCGGGTGCACATGCGCGCCGACGTCACCGTCGGCGCATTCCTGTCCGGCGGGATCGACTCGACCGCGATCGCGGCGCTGGCCAAGCAGGAGAACCCCGACCTGCTGACGTTCACCGTCGGCTTCGAGCGGCCCGGATTCTCCGAGATCGACGTTGCGGCAGAGTCGGCGGCGGCGATCGGCGTCACCCACATCACCCGTGTCGTGACGCCGCAGGAGTTCATGGACGCCGTACCGCTGATCGTGTGGTACCTCGACGATCCGGTGGCCGACCCGGCCCTTGTGCCACTGTGGTTCATCGCCCGGGAGGCCCGCAAGCACGTCAAGGTGGTCCTTTCCGGGGAGGGCGCTGACGAGTTGTTCGGCGGCTACAACATCTACCGGGAACCGCTGTCGCTACGACCATTCGAGAAGCTGCCGCGGCAGGTCAAGTCGGTACTGGGCAAGGCATCACAGCGGCTGCCCGACGGGATGCGGGGCAAGGACCTGCTGCGCCGTGGGTCGATCCCATTGGAGGAGCGTTACTACGGCAACGCCCGCATCTTCAGAGACGACGAGCTGGGGTTCCTGCGGACCCGCTCCCATGACGTGTCCTACCTCGACGTCACGCGCTCGCTCTACCAGCAGAATGCCGGGTACGACGCCGTCACCCGGATGCAGCACATCGACCTGTTCACCTGGCTGCGCGGCGACATCCTTGTCAAGGCCGACAAGATGACGATGGCGAACTCACTGGAGCTTCGGGTGCCATTCCTCGACAAGGAAGTCTTCGCGGTCGCCTCGACGCTGACGGTCTCCGAGCGGGTCACCCGCGAGACCACGAAGTACGCGTTGCGGCAGGCTTTGCGCGACGTCGTACCGGCGCACATCTTCGACCGGCGCAAGCTCGGCTTCCCGGTCCCCATCAGGCACTGGCTGGCCGACCAGATGTACGACTGGGCGCGCGGGATCATCAACGACAGCCAGGCGGACACGCTGCTGGACCGGCAGGCAGTGCTGGGGATGCTGGAGGCGCACCGGCGCGGGCCGGTCGACCTTTCGCGCAAGATCTGGACGGTGCTGATCTTCCTGCTCTGGCACGGGATCTTCGTCGAGCAGCGGATCCGCCCGGAGATCCCGGAGCCGGCTTACCCCGTCGCTCTCTGAGAAAGGGGCGCGGGCTCAGCTCTGGGGCAGCAGCCGGACGCGGAGGTCAGCGGCGGCGTCGTCGCCGTACGCCGTAGCCATGCGGTCGACGAAGTCCTCGGGCTTGACGACGTACTCCTGGGTACCCACGGTCTCGATGACCATCGTGGCGAGCAGGCTGCCGATCTGCGCCGACCGCTCCAACCCCAGCTCCCAGGACACGCCGGTCAGGAAGCCGGCCCGGAAGGCGTCGCCGACGCCGGTCGGGTCGACCCGGCGGACCTCACCTGCGATCGGGACGCGGACGGTGTCGATGGCTTTGCCGGTGATCTCGACGCCTTCCTTGCCGAGTGTCGTGACCCGGATCTGCACCCGCTCGAGAATGTCCTCGGCGCCCCAGCCGGTCTTCTGCTCCAGCAGGCTGCGCTCGTAGTTGTTGGTGATCAGGTACGCCGCGCCGTCCACGAGTTCGCGGATCTCCGCGCCGTCCATCCGGGCCAGCTGCTGCGACGGATCGGCCACGAACGCGTGGCCGCCCTGCAGGGATTCCCGGGTGTGCCGGATCATCGCCGCGGGATCGTTGGGGCTGATGACGACGAGATCCAGCCCCCCGACCCGGGCGGCGATCGGGGCGAGCTCGATCTCGCGCGCCTCCGACATCGCTCCGGGGTAGAACGACGCGAGCTGGCTCATGTCATTGTCGGTCGTGCAGATGAATCGGGCGGTGAGCGCGATGTTGCTGACGTGCACCGATTCGCAGTCGACGCCGTGCCGCTCCAGCCACGACCGGTAGTCGTCGAAGTCGGCGCCCACGGCACCGACGAGGATCGGCTGCAGTCCGAGTTGGGCCATGCCGAACGCGATGTTCGCGGCGATCCCGCCGCGGTGCACCACCAGGTCGTCGACGAGGAAGGACAGCGACACGTGGTCGAGTTGGTCGGCCAGCAGCTGCTCGCTGAACAGACCTGGGAAGTGCATCAGGTTGTCGGTGGCGATGGAACCGGTCACGGCGATCTGCACGGAGAGTCCCTACGGCCGGGAGTGGACTGGGCAACACTATCTGTGCGCTAGCGGCAGCGGCGACGGTTCACGGGCAATACGGCGCGGCCGATTTCACCGGTGAGGCAGCACGAAGGGGGCCTCGCCACGGCGACGGCCCCCTCGGTGGGTCAGCTCAGATCAGTGGAACGAATCCCCGCAGGCGCACGAACCGCCGGCGTTCGGGTTGTCGATCGTGAAGCCCTGCTTCTCGATCGTGTCGACGAAGTCGATGCTGGCACCGGCGAGATAGGGAACGCTCATCCGGTCGACCACCACCCCGACCCCTTCGAAGTCGTTGACGACGTCTCCGTCCAGCGAGCGCTCGTCGAAGAAGAGCTGGTACCGCAGGCCCGAGCAACCACCGGGCTGGACGGCGATCCGCAACCGCAGGTCATCGCGGCCTTCTTGGTCGAGCAGAGCCTTGACCTTGGAGGAGGCCTGCTCGGTGAGCAGCACTCCGGTCGGGGCGTCGGTGCTGGTGGCGGTGTCCTGAACGCTCATGGAACTCCCATCGGGAGGATGTGTGCTGTCTCTTCGGGCCAACGCGGTCACCCGCGAACCGATTCCCATGCTACGCGAGCGATCAACCGCGGCTCCACTCCCGCGCCACCCGCCGCGCCAACGTGGTCAGCGTCCTGGCCGGGTCGCGCATAGCAGCGGCCACCGAGCCGGACTCCTCGGTCATCGAGTACGCCGCGTCGACGCCGGCGGCGGCACGTTCCCTCCGACCGACGGACACCTGCCCGGCGAGGACCACACACGGCACCGCCCGTTCGGCCGAGGCCGCCGCCACTCCCCCGGGTACCTTGCCGCGCAGGGACTGCGAGTCGAAGCTGCCCTCGCCGGTGACGACGAGGCCGGCGCGGTCGAGTTCGGCGTCGAGACCGACCAGCTGCATGACGGTCCCCAACCCCTGCTCGCGACTGCCGCCGAGAGCCAGCAGTGCCGCACCAAGCCCGCCGGCGGCGCCACCTCCGGGCAGCTGAGCAAGCCCGCCCGGTGCGCCGGCCACGTCGCGCTCGACGATCCCGGCCCATCGGCCCAGGGCGGCGTCGAGACGCTGCACCGCGTCTGGATCGGCGCCCTTTTGTGGCCCGAACACGGCCGACGCACCGTGTAGGCCGACCAGCGGGTTGTCCACGTCGCTCGCCGCCACCAGCTCCACACCGCGAAGCAGCGGCACCCCCTCGACCAGCTCGAGCGCGATCAGGGAGCCGCCGCCGTACGGGAGGGGTGAGCCCTGACCGTCCAGCAGCGACAGGCCGACGGCCATGAGCATCCCGGCGCCGGCATCGTTCGTCGCCGACCCGCCGAGCCCGACGACGACGCGACGGGCGCCGGCCTCCACCGCGGCCAACAGCAACTGGCCCACGCCGTACGACGTGGTACGCAGCGGGTCGCGCTCGTCCTCGGTCAACAGGTGCAACCCGCAGGCCTGGGCGCATTCGACGTACGCGGTCGGGCCGACGATCAGGATCTGCGCCTGAACCGGCCGCCCCATCGGATCCGACACCCGGACATCCAAGAGGCGCCCGTCGAGAACGCAAGCAAGGGTGTCGACGAAGCCGGGGCCGCCGTCGGACAGCGGACGAAGGACCAGTTCGTCGGCGGGTGCCGCGTCCCGCCAGCCGGCCGCGATGGCCTCGGCAGCCTCGGCGGCGGTGAGGGTGCCGCCGAAGGAGTCCGGGGCGATCAGGACCCGCACCTCAGCTAGCCGCGGCGACGATCTCGCGTGCGACCGCGCTCGCCCCGGGATCGCTCATCACAATGCTGTAGTGGTTCGCGCCGGGGACAACAGCGGTCGTGACGCGTTCGGGGTCGAAGTCGACGAGGCCGAGGCGGTGATCGTCGTACACGCCCTGCGGCTCGTTCTGGAGCCCTCGGGGTGCCCAGAGCAACACGGCCTCCGTCGTCGGTGTCTGGATCGCGTCGATCACCTGCTGGTTCAGGAGGATCTCCGAGCCGTCCGTGCGGACGGCGGCCAGCGAGCACGCCGAGCGCAGTTCCGGTTCCTCGCCGACAAGGTCGTATTGCACGTACTCCTCGATGTCCTCGGACCAGGCGTCTGCGAAAGCGGGATGCGCCTGCCAGAAGTCCCGGTACGCCGCCCGGCTGGGGAACGTCATCGACAGCCGCTCGATCGCCGGGCCGAGGAAGGCGCCCAGCATGCCGTCGATG
>JACCXW010000291.1 GCA_013696785.1 Geodermatophilaceae bacterium
CTGCGTTGGTCAACTTCTACGATGACGCCGCCCGGATGGGGATGCATCAGGACAAGGATGAGAAGTCCGCCGAGCCGGTCGTCTCGCTAAGCATCGGCGACACCTGCCGGTTCAGGTTCGGCAACACCGCCGACCGCGGCCGGCCCTACACCGACATCGAGTTGTGCTCGGGCGACGTGGTCGTGTTCGGAGGTCCGTCCCGGTTCGCCTATCACGGCGTACCGAAGATCTACCCCGGGACGGCCGATCCCGGGACCGGTCTGGCGTCGGGACGGCTGAACATCACCTTGCGGGTCACCGGCTTGTCGTGAGGGCCCGCCCGTTGCCAAGCCTGCTCTGGGACCTGCCTGCTCGTCCGGAGAGTTTCTGCTGCCGCCCGGGTTGTTAGCGTCGAGCAGAGAGCGCTGACTCAAGAGGCTGGAGCATCGATGTCCGGAGCGTGGTTCGAGACCGTAGCCGAGGCTCAGCGACGGGCGAAGAAGCGGTTGCCCAAGTCGGTGTACGGCGCACTCATCGCGGGCGGTCAGGCCGGTCGCACCTTGAAGGACAACATCGACGCGTTCGGCGAGCTGGAGTTCCTCCCGCACACCGCCGAGCTGCCACGGGAGCGGACCATGTCCACGACCGTGATGGGTCAGGACATCTCGCTTCCGGTGCTCATCTCGCCGACCGGGGTGCAGGCCGTCCACCCCGACGGAGAGGTTGCGGTGGCTCGGGGTGCGGCGGCGGCCGACACCGCCATGGGATTGAGTTCGTTCGCGAGCAGGTCGATCGAGGACGTGTCCTCGGCGAACGAGAAGCTGTTCTTCCAGATGTACTGGTCCGGTGACCGCGAACTCCTGCTGCAACGTGTCGAGCGGGCCGCGAAGGCCGGCGCCAAGGGCCTGATCGTCACGCTGGACTGGACGTTCTCCAGCGGCCGGGACTGGGGCAGTCCGATGATCCCGGAGAAGATCGACCTCAAGGCGCTGCTGCACTTCGCGCCCGAGGGGATGCTGCGTCCGCGCTGGGTGCTCGACTTCCTGCGGCGCGGCGGCATCCCCGACCTCACGGTTCCGAACATGGCACTGCCCGGACAGCCGGCGCCGACCTTCTTCGGCGTCTACGGCGAGTGGATGCAGACCCCGATGCCCACCTGGGCGGATGTGCAGTGGCTGCGCGAGCAGTGGGACGGCCCGTTCATGGTGAAGGGGATCATGCACACCGAGGACGCCCGGCGGGCGGTGGACGCCGGAGCCACAGCGATCTCGGTGTCCAATCACGGCGGCAACAACCTCGACTCCACCCCGGCTCCGATCAGGGTGCTACCGGGCATCGCCGAAGCCGTGGGCGACCAGGCCGAGGTGCTGCTCGACGGTGGTATCCGCCGCGGCGGCGACGTGATCAAGGCCCTCGCGCTCGGTGCCGACGCCGTGATGATCGGGCGCGCCTACTTGTGGGGACTCGCGGCCAACGGGCAGGCCGGCGTACAGAATGTCCTCGACATTCTGCGCAGCGGCATCGATTCCACGCTGATGGGCCTCGGGCGGGCGTCGATCCACGACCTGGTCCCGTCGGACATCATCGTCCCGAATGGCTTCACCCGCTCGCCCCTCAGCGGGCGGTGAAGCCGGCGAGCGGGTCCTCGTCGCAGCTGCGATCCGGTCGGCGTGTCACCAGCGCGATCGGAACCGGCCCTAGCGGCTGGCCTCGGACCTGGCCCAGGTGGGAGTGGTCTCCGGTCGGCTTCGGTACCGAGCCCGCGGCAACCGCGGCCAGCGCCGCCTCGCCATAGCCCTGGACGCACTCGGGATCCGGGCCGTCCAACGGCAGGCCGGTGAAGAACTTGGCAGCCATGCAGCCGCCGCGGCAGGCATCGAACATCGAGCACGACGAGCAGGTCCCGCCGCCGTCCGGCTTGCGCAGGGAGGCGAACAGGTCCGATTCGCGCCAGACCGTCTGGAAGCCGCCGGGGGAGCGGACGTTGCCGGCCAGGAACTCGTCGTGGATCGCGAACGGGCAGGCGTAGATGTCACCGATCGGGTCGATCAGGCAGACGACGCGCCCGGCACCGCAGAGGTTCAACCCGGGCAACGGGTCGCCGAGACCGGACAGGTGGAAGAAGCTGTCGCCGGTCAGCACCCCCTCGCCGTTGGCGACCAGCCATTGGTAGAGCTCCCGCTGTTGCTGGGCCGTAGGGTGCATCTCGCCCCACACGTCCGCACCGCGCCCCGACGGCCGCAGCCGGGTCAGTCGCAGCTGTGCGCCGTACCGGTCGGCGATCGCCTTGAACTCGTCCAGCTGCCCGGCGTTCTGCCGGGTGACCACGACGGAGACCTTGAAACCGGTGAAGCCGGCCGCTGCCAGGTTCTCCATTGCCCGGATGGCGGTGCCGAACGAGCCGCTGCCCCGGACCTCGTCGTTGACGTCGGCGGAGGCCCCGTCTACGGAGATCTGCACGTCGACGTAGTCGGTCGCCGCGAGCCGGCGGGCCGCGGCAGCGTCGAGCTTGATGCCGTTCGAGGAGAACTTGACGCACACGTGGTGGTCGATCGAATAGTCCAGCAACTCCCAGAAATCCGGGCGCACCGTCGGTTCGCCGCCACCGATGTTGATGTAGAAGACCTGCATCCGCTCGAACTCGTCGATGACCGCCTTGCACTCGGCGGTCGTCAGCTCGCGCGGATCCCGGCGGCCCGAGGACGACAAGCAGTGCACGCAGGCCAGGTTGCAGGCGTACGTCAGTTCCCAGGTCAGGCAGATAGGCGCGTTCAGCCCCAGGGCGAAGTGGTCGACCAGCTTGGTCGGCCGGCTGTCCAGCTGTATCCCTGGCGCCTCGGCGGCGGGGAGTACCTCGGCGCTCGTCACGACTCCGCTCCTTCGCGTAGCTCGATCATCTGGGAGGCGGCGAGCCCGGCGAGTGCCTGCAGGAGTGCCGGTCGCTGCGGTCGCGGTACGGCGCACCGCTCGAACGCCTCGTGCACGGAGGCCGAATCCTGCAGCGCCCGTACGACGTCGACCAGGATCGGAGCCTTGAGAAACGACAGCCGCCGAGTGCCGAAATGGTAGGCCAGCGCCCCGAAGTCCTCGTCCCGCAGCTCCGCCTGCCGGTGCAGCCGGTAAGGCCGTTCAGGATCGAAGTTCGTTGCCCGAGTGCCGACGATGGTCAGTAGACGCCGCACATGCCGTCGATGGAGACTTCCTCGACGAGGCTCTCGCTGACCAGCTCGTCCGCTTCGTCTGACTCGCTCGAGTCCTCGATCTCGACTACCGCCGTGTCGTCCACTACCGAATGGCTCATGCCGCTCCTCCTGGTTGGGGCCGAAAGCCGACGCTAACGCCCACGCCCCGAGCAGCCAACTATCCGTCCGGTCAGACCGGGCCGAGTTCGTTCCGACACTGCCCATCCGGGCAGGCTCGGGCTGGTTCGAACTGGTGCCATCCGGTGCCCGAAGCGCCGGTTTCGTCGCGCCTGACGCGGTCGCGCTCCTAACGTCAGGGGTTCAGC
>JACCXW010000310.1 GCA_013696785.1 Geodermatophilaceae bacterium
GGTCAGGATCGTCGGCGGCGTCCGGCACGGACTCACGATGGGTGGTCCGGTCGCCGTCGAGGTCGGCAACACCGAATGGCCCAAGTGGGAGCGGGTGATGGCCGCCGATCCGGTGGACGCCGACGAACTCGCCGGGCTGGCCCGCAACGCCCCGCTCACCAGGCCGCGACCCGGGCACGCCGACCTCGTCGGCATGCAGAAATACGGGTTCGGCGACGCCCGCCCCGTGCTGGAGCGGGCCAGCGCCCGGGAAACCGCCGCCCGCGTCGCCCTGGGCACTGTCGCGGCCGCGTTCCTGGCACAGACGGTCGGTGCGCAGGTGCTGAGTCACGTCGTCGCGCTGGGTTCGGTGCAGGCGCCGGACGGCGTCATACCGGCCGCTGGGGACCTGCCCACGGTCGATGCCAGCCCGGTCCGCTGTTTCGACCCCCAGGCCGCCGCCGCGATGATCGCAGAGGTCGACACCGCCAAGCACGACGGCGACACCCTCGGCGGCGTCGTCGAAGTCGTCGTGCACGGCCTGCCGCCAGGTCTCGGCAGCCATGTCCACTGGGATCGCCGGCTCGACTCAAGGCTTGCGGGTGCCTTGATGGGGATCCAGGCGATCAAGGGCGTCGAGGTCGGCGACGGTTTCCGGTCGGCCCGGCGGCGCGGCTCCGAGGCGCACGACGAGATGGACGGTACGCCGGACGGCATCCGCCGTCGGACCGGCCGGGCTGGTGGCATCGAGGGCGGCATGAGCACCGGCGAACTGCTCCGCATCAGGGCGGCGATGAAGCCGATCTCGACCGTTCCGCGCGCTTTGTCCACTGTGGACGTTGCCACCGGTGAGCCCGCCGTTGCGATGAATCAGCGAAGTGACGTGTGTGCCGTCCCGGCCGCCGGGGTGGTTGCCGAGGCGATGGTGGCGCTGGTGCTGGCCGGCGCCGTACTGGAGAAGTTCGGCGGCGACTCGGTGGCGGAGACGGCCCGCAACGTCGCGGGCTATCTCGACGCGCTGACGATCAGATGAATCACTCTTCCGAGGCACCGCTTCTTTCCTGCAGTTCTCGTCGCTCCGGTCCACGACAACTGCTGAACGGCGCCCGGTGAGAATCGTGGCACGACCTGTCCTGATCCTGGTCGGCCCGCCCGGCGCCGGCAAGTCCACTGTGGGCGCCGCCGTGGCCGGGCAGCTCGGCGTTCCCTTCCGCGACACCGACCAGGACATCGAAGCGACCGCAGGCAAGCCGATCTCGGACATCTTCGTCGACGACGGGGAAGCACACTTCCGTGGCCTGGAGCGCCGCGCCGTCGCTCGCGCGCTTCGCGAGCATGTCGGCGTGCTGTCCCTCGGCGGCGGAGCGGTCCTCGACGGGGACACCCGAGAGCTGCTGTCCGGCCGGCTCGTCGTGTACCTGTCCGTGGGGTTGGCTGACGCCGCGAAGCGGGTCGGGCTGGCCCGCAACCGTCCGGTGCTGGCATTGAACCCGCGTGCGCAGCTGCACGAGTTGCTCGAAATACGCCGCCCCGTCTACGAATCTGTCGCCACGGTCACCGTGACGACAGACAAGCGCAGTGTCGACGATGTCGTCGCCGAGGTGATGAGCCATGTCGGCTGAGCCCGTCCGGGTCCATGTCGCGGGAACGTCGCCGTACGACGTCGTCATCGGCCATGACCTGCTCGGGGAGTTGCCGGACCTGGTTGCCGGAGCTGACCGGGTCGCCGTCGTGCACTCCGACGTGCTCAGCGCGCCGGCCGAGGCGGTCCTCGCGACGCTCGGATCCCGAGCGCACCCCGTCGTCGTGCCCGACGGAGAGGCGGCCAAGACGGCCGCCGTGGCGGTCGAGTGCTGGGATGTGCTCGCCCGGATCGGCTTCACCCGCAACGACGCGATCGTCGGTCTGGGCGGCGGGGCCGTCACGGACCTGGCCGGCTGGGTCGCTGCCTCGTGGTTGCGCGGCGTCCGGGTGGTGCAGCTCCCGACGACGATGCTCGGCATGGTCGACGCGGCGATCGGCGGCAAGACCGGCATCAACACCGAGGCCGGCAAGAACCTGGTCGGCGCGTTCCACCCGCCGGCGGGTGTGCTCTGCGATCTTGACGCACTCAACACGTTGCCCGGCCGCGACTACGTGGCCGGACTTGCCGAGGTGGTGAAGTGCGGCTTCATCGCCGATCCGGTCATCCTCGACCTGATCGAAGCCGATCCGGGCGCCGCCGCAGGACTCGGGGCGCTCACCGCCGAACTGGTACGCCGCTCGGTCCAGGTCAAGGCCGACGTCGTCGGCGCCGACCTCCGGGAGGCGGGGCTGCGGGAGATACTCAACTATGGGCACACGTTGGCCCACGCGATCGAGAAGGCGGAGAGCTACCGCTGGCGGCACGGTGACGCCGTAGCGGTAGGCATGGTCTTCGCGGCTGAGCTGAGCCGGCTGGCCGGTCGGCTGGACGTCGGCCTCGTGCAGCGCCATCGAGACGTGCTGTCAGCCGTCGGGTTGCCGGTCCGCTTCGACCGGGTCGGCTGGGAGCAGCTGCGATCGTTCATGCGGGTCGACAAGAAGGCCCGGGGCGATCGGCTGCGCTTCGTCGTACTCGACGACCTGGCGCGACCGTCCACACTGGACAATCCGGATGAAGCGCTGCTCGAGGCGGCGTACGCGACCGTCGGAAAGGTCTGACCGATGCGGATTCTTGTGCTGAACGGAGCCAACCTCGGCCGGCTGGGCAGCCGCGAGCACGTGATCTACGGCGACACGACGTACGCCGATCTCGTCGACCTGTGCCGGCAGACCGCGACGGAGCTGGGCGTCGACGTCGACGTCCGGCAGACCGACGACGAGGCCGAGCTGTTGGGCTGGTTGCACGAGGCTGCCGACGATGGCGTGCCGGTGCTGCTCAATCCGGCCGGTTGGTCGCACACGTCGGTCACCCTGCGGGACGGCTGCGCGATGCTCACCGCGCCGCTGGTCGAGGTACACATCAGCAACATCCACGCCCGAGAGGAATTTCGGCATCACTCGTACATCTCGGCTGTCGCGACCGGGGTCATCTGCGGGCTCGGCGTACGGGGCTACGCCCTCGGCCTGCGCTGGCTCGCCCAGGTCTGAGCCAAAGCCGGGGTACTAGCGTGGCCGCATGGCTTCCGACCTCGCCGCCCGCCGGGGCCGGCTCCGTCAGCGACTCGCCGAACTCGACGTCGACGCGGCGCTGATCACCGGGCTCGCCAACATCCGCTATCTGAGCGGTTTCACCGGCTCGAATGCCGCTCTCGTGGTGTACGCCGACGGCTCGGACGTCTTCTGCACCGACGGCCGCTACCGGACCCAGTCAGCCGGTCAGGTGCCCGATCTCGAGCGGGTGATCGAGCGCAACTGTGCGCGTGCACTGGCCGAGCGCCTCGGTGCCGAGAACGTCGCGCGGATCGGCTACGAATCCCACTCCGTCACCGTCGACGGGCTCGACGAGCTGCGCGAGACCGCCCCGGACGCCACGTTGAGCAGTGTGCGGGAAGCCGTGGAGTCGCTGCGCGCCGTCAAGGACGAGGACGAGATCGCGCTGCTGCGCGAGGCCTGCGCGATCGCCGACCGGGCGCTGGCCGACTTGATCGACCGGAACTCGATCCGTACCGGACGCAGCGAGATCGAGGTCGGCCGCGAACTCGACGGGCTGATGCTCGAGCACGGCGCCGAGGCTGTGTCGTTCGAGACGATCGTGGCCAGTGGCCCGAACTCCGCCGTACCGCATCACCGCCCGACCGGTCGGGACCTCGAAGCAGGCGACTTCGTCAAGTTCGACTTCGGGGCGTTGTACGGCGGCTACCACTCGGACATGACCCGGACCTACGTCCTCGGCCAACCGGCGGAGTGGCAGCGCGAGATCTACGCCGTCGTCCACGAGGCCCAGCGGCTCGGTACGGCGGCGCTAAGCATCGCCGCCGACGTCCGGCACGTCGACGCCGCGGCCCGGGACCACGTCAAGGCCAGCGGGTACGGCGAGGAGTTCGGACACGGTCTCGGGCACGGGGTGGGTCTGGAGATCCACGAGGCTCCGGCGGTCTCGTACCTCGGCGCCGGTACACTTGCCGAGCGGATGACCGTCACCGTCGAACCCGGGGTCTACCTCGAAGGTCGCGGCGGAGTTCGGATCGAGGACATCCTCGTGGTCCGCGCGGAGGGTCCCGAGCTGCTGACCCAGACCGGCAAGGACCTCACTGTCCTGTAGCGCCAGAAGGAGCGGACCGCCCACCGTGGCCACCACCAACGACTTGAAGAACGGGATCGTGCTGGATCTCGACGGCCAGCTCTGGACCGTCATCGAGTTCCAGCACGTCAAGCCCGGCAAGGGCGGCGCGTTCGTCCGGACCACCCTGAAGAACGTGATGTCCGGCAAGGTCGTGGACCGCACGTTCAACGCCGGGCTCAAGGTGGACACCGCGACGGTGGACAAGCGGAACATGTCCTTCCTCTACAAGGACGGCACGGACTTCGTCTTCATGGACGGCGACACGTTCGAGCAGATACACGTTCCGGCCGAGACAGTCGGCGGCAACGCGGACTACCTGCTGGAGAACTCCGAGGCCGTGGTCGCGGTGCACGCTTCAGTCCCGCTGTTCATCGAACTGCCGACCAGCGTCGAGCTGTTGATCAAGCACACCGATCCCGGCGTCCAGGGCGACCGCTCCACCGGCGGCACCAAGCCGGCGACGCTGGAGACCGGCGCGAGCATCCAGGTACCGCTGTTCCTCAGCACCGGCGAGAAGGTCAAGGTCGACACCCGCGACGGCCGGTACCTCGGCCGCATCAACAGCTGAATGACCGCACGGAGAAAGGCGCGCAAGCGCGCCGTCGACATCCTCTTCGAAGCGGATCTGCGCGACACGGACGCGCTGGAGACCGCGGCAGTGCAGATCGCGCGGGCCGACCCACCCGTTCCGGCGTACGCCGTCACCCTCGTCGAGGGGGTGCAGGCTCAGCGGCCGCGCATCGACGAGTTGATCGCCACGTACGCGGAGGGCTGGTCGCTGGAGCGCCTCCCCGGCGTTGACCGGGCGTTGCTCCGGCTGGCGATCTACGAGCTGCTCTGGACCGACGTTCCGCCCGCCGTCGTCATCGACGAAGCAGTGGAGCTCGCGAAGTCACTGTCCACAGAGGACTCTCCGCGATTCGTCAACGGACTGCTCGGCCGGATCGCGCTGCTCGGTCCATCTCTGCGGGCTTAGCGGCTGACGGACTTGGGCCTTGGCGGCTCCCGACCGTCAGGCGTCCATGTTCTCCATCGCCGGGCGGGCGTCGGGCGCGAGTACCCCCCAGGTGATCAGCTGGTCGGTCAGCTCGCCCGGCGTGATGTCGTAGATGATCGCAAGGGACTTCAGGTCCTCGCCACGGATCGACAACACCCGGCCGTTGTAGTCGCCGCGCTGACTCTGGATCGTCGCGGCATAGCGGGCCAACGGCCCGGCGAGTTCCGCGGGCAACTGACCGAGGCGCTCCAGGTTGAGCACCACCTTGGTTGCCGGGTCGCCGCCACGCACCGGCCGGGCGTCGGGAAGCAGCTCGGCGATCGGGATGCTGTAGAAGTTGGCCAGCTCGGCAAGCTTCTGCACGGTGACCGCGCGATCACCGCGTTCGTAGGAACCAATGACGACCGCTTTCCAGCGGCCGCCGGACTTTTCCTCGACACCCTGCAGCGACAATCCCTGCTGATTGCGGATCGCCCTCAGTCGCGCTCCGAGTGCCTTGGCGTAGTCGCTCATCCATTTGCTCCGTTCAAGGGACTGCTCGGGTGCATCGATTACTCAGCGTACCCGTAAACCGGTTACGGACAGTAGGGGTAGAGGGAACGACACGCAACTCGGCGCAGCCGAACACTTTCCGCTACGGCTGATAACGTGGCCCTCAGTCCGCGCAGCAGCGTGGCAGACATCCTTTAACGACCGTCCCGTGAGGCGGCCAAGGAGGTCCTGAGTGACGTATGTCACTGACCCGGCGCGCGCGCCGTCCCCACCGCCAGGCCGGCTGATTCTCGACGCCGCCGACCTCGGCCGGGTGATCGACCGGATAGCCCACCAGATCCTGGAGAAGTCCGCCGGCGCCCGCGACACCGTCCTGCTCGGGATCCCCACCCGCGGCGCGCCACTGGCCCGCCGGCTGGCGGCCCGGATGCACGCCTTCGAGGGCGTCGATGTGCCGGTCGGGGTTCTGGACACGACGTTGTACCGCGACGATCTGCGGATGCGGGCGGTCCGCCCCCTCGAGGAGACCACCGAGCCACCCGGCGGCATCGCCGGCATGCTCGTCGTCCTCGTCGATGACGTGCTCTACAGCGGCCGGACCGTGCGTGCCGCCCTGGACGCGCTGCGCGAGCTCGGCCGGCCCCGCGCCGTTTCGCTGGCCGTGCTCGTCGACCGGGGCCACCGAGAGCTCCCGATCCGCGCCGACTACGTCGGCAAGAACATTCCGACCGCACCGAGCGAGCAGGTCAGGGTGCTGCTGGACGAGGTGGACGGCAGGGACGCCGTGCTGCTGCAGGCGGGCCCGACGTGAGCCGAGAGCGAGTGAGCATCGAAGTGAGCGCCAGCGAGCGAGGAGCGGAGCGAGCGGTGCGCGCAGCGCACGAGGCTGGGCTGGCAGTGATCCTGCTCGGCCGCACCCGGTACGCACCTCAGGCGTCCAACCGAACGGAGCCGAGCCCGTGAAGAAGCACCTGTTGTCGGCCGCCGATCTGGACCGGGACGAGGCCATACTGGTCCTGGACACGGCGGCGCAGATCGAGGCGGCGCTGGCCGGCCGTGAGGTCAAGAAGCTGCCGACCCTGCGCGGTCGCACCGTGGTCAACCTGTTCTTCGAGGACTCCACCAGGACCCGGATCTCCTTCGAACTCGCGGCCAAGCGGCTGTCCGCGGACGTCATCAACTTCTCGGCCAAGGGTTCCAGCGTGTCCAAGGGCGAGAGCCTCAAGGACACCGCGCTGACGCTCGAGGCGATGGGCGCCGATGCTGTCGTCGTACGCCACTCCATGTCGGGGGCGCCGCACCGGCTCGCGCAGTGGGTTCGCGGATCGGTGGTCAACGCCGGTGACGGCACCCACGAGCACCCGACCCAGGCACTGCTCGACGCGTTCACGATGCGCTCGCGGCTGGGCCGGCTCGAGGGGTTGCGGGTCACGATCGTCGGGGACGTCCTGCACAGCC
>JACCXW010000342.1 GCA_013696785.1 Geodermatophilaceae bacterium
TGCCGTCGGGCATCACCACGAACTCGCCGTCCGCGTCGTACTCCAGCCGCGGCTGCACGGTGTCCAGACGGCCAGGAGGCGCGGCGGCGAGCACGTCAGCGACGCGCGCGTGCCCCACGATGTCCCGCAACGTGTACAGCGTCGGCGCCAGCATCGGCCGGGTGCCGCTCTTGTTCTGGGCCAGCGCAGCGGCCGGTGCGACCCACACGGCCTCGTCCGCCTCCCCGGAAATGTCACGAGGCTGGACGCCGGCCGGCAGTGCCGCAGCAAAGAATCGGGTGTCGTAGCGGCGCGGTTCGTCGGCCGGCGTGATCCAATGCGCCCACGGCCGGAGCAGGTCCGCCCGTAGCCGCAACCCGCGCCGGGTCAACAGCTCGGCCAGTGAGTGCTCACGGCGCAGCAGGGCCTGCCGTTCTGCTTCCCAGTCGGCGTCGTCGGCTACGACGACGGCACCGTCGTCGTCGTAGTCGGGAGCCGCGAGCAGCACGCCGGCTTCCTCGAACGTCTCCCGTACGGCGGCACACACCAGCGCTCTGGCCAGCGACTCGGAGCAGCCGAAGGACTCCGCCCAGGCCGCCGTCGGCGGGCCGACCCAGCCGATGTCCGCGTCGGCGTCGCGCGGATCGACGCTGCCACCGGGATACGCCGTCATGCCCCCGGCGAAGGGCATCCCCTTCACCCGTCGCAGCAGATATACCTCGACACCGGCCGGCACATCCCGAAGCAGCAGGACGGTCGCAGCGTCACGTGGGACCGCGGGCTCGGACACCCGACCGATGCTAGAACCCCGGCTCCTCGGACTCAGCGACGGCCGCGGCACTGGGTTTCGCCGACAGGAACCGCGGGCATTCAAGGGACGAACCCGACATTGGAGGATCTCTTGAGTTTCACCGTGCCCAGCATGGAAGCGGCCGAGGCGAAGACCGTGGCCGGTCTGCTTCAGGATCGACTGAACGCGTTGACCGATCTGCACCTGACCCTCAAGCACGTGCACTGGAACGTAGTCGGCCCGCACTTCATCGCCGTACATCAGATGCTCGATCCCCAGGTCGACGCGGTGCGGCTCATGGCCGACGCCCTCGCCGAGCGGATCGCGACTCTGGGCTTCGAGCCGATCGGGGTACCGGGTGCGCTCGTGCGAGCGCGCAGCTGGGACGACTACTCGATCAACAGGGCCGGCGCGATCGAGCACCTGGCCGCGCTGAATCTCGTGTACGACGGTGTCATCACCGATCACCGCGCCGCGATCGACGACACCGAGGACCCGGACCCGGTGACACAGGACATGCTGATCGGGCAGTCGGCCGCGCTGGAGCAGTTCCAGTGGTTCATCCGCGCCCATCTCGAGCGGAGCTCCGGCGACCTGGTTTCCGAGGGTGCCACCAGCGAACCGGCCGCAGCCAAGTCTGTAGCAAACGCCGCGGCGAAGAAGTCCACCAAGAAGGCGGCCAAGAAGGCCCGCTAGTCCGTCAGTACCGCTCGCCGACGGCGGCCGGCAACGCGTCCAACGCCCCGAGATCCGCGGCGGACAGAGTCACCTCGGCCGCGGCGGCGTTCTCCTCGAGATAGGACAGCCGTTTGGTGCCGGGAATCGGCACCACGTGCTGCCCCTGCGCCAGCGTCCAGGCCAACGCGACCTGGCCGGGCGTGGCTCCGACAGTGGCGGCGATCCGGCGTACCTCGTCCACCAACGCCTGATTTGCGACCATGGCCTCGTCGGTGAACCGCGGGTTGCGGCTGCGGAAGTCGCCGGCGCCGAACGTCCCACTGCTGACGGCGCCGGTGAGAAAGCCCCGGCCGAGCGGACTGAACGGGACGAGCGCCGCGCCGTTGGCCGCACACCACGGGAGTACGTCGGACAGCGGTCCCCGCGTCCACAGCGACATCTCGGACTGGATCGCGGCCACGGGGTGGATGCGGTGGCACAGCTCCGCCTGTTCGACGGTGACCTCCGACAGCCCCAGGCGCAGGGCGGACCCGTCGGCCACGCATTCCGCCATCGCCGCCCACGTCTCTTCCAACGGCACGTTCTCATCGACCCGATGCAGGTAGTACAGGTCGACGCGATCGGTGCCCAACCGCGACAGGGACTCCCGCAACGAGTCGCGCACGTGCTCCGGCCGCCCGTCGCGGCTGATCTGCTTGTCGGCGCCGACAACGAGGCCGGTCTTGGTGGCCAGCACGGCCTCGTCACGGCGGCCACGCAGCCCCTGGCCCACAAGGGATTCGTTCGCGAACGGGCCGTACATCTGCGCGGTGTCCAAGAACGTCACGCCCAGATCGAGCGCCCGGTGGATGACGGCAACGGACGTCTCGTCGTCGGGCTCGCCGTACGCCCACGACATCCCCATGCAGCCGAGACCGATCGCGCCGACGGCCTGCCCGCCCTGACCCAGCGTGCGGGTGGGAATCGTCACGGCGCGGGCTCGCCGGCTTGCTGCACCTGGACGATCAGCTCGACCTCCACCGGCGCCCCGAGCGGCAGCTCTGCGACGCCCACGGCGCTGCGGGCATGCCTGCCGGCCTCGCCGAACACCTCGCCGAGCAGGTTGCTCGCGCCGTTGATGACGCCGGGTTGACCGGTGAAGCCCGCCGCACTCGCGACGAAACCGACGACCTTGACCACACGGACGACATTGTCGATGCCTACCTCGGCGTGCACGGCCGCCAACGCGTTCAGGGCGCACTGCCGGGCATCGGCCTGGGCGTCCTCGGCGCTGACCTCGGCACCGACCCGCCCCGTCCGCGGCAGGCTGCCGTCCACGAACGGCAGCTGGCCGGAGGTGAAGAGCAGGTCGCCGGTGCGCGCCGTGGGCACGTACGCCGCCACCGGTGCAGCCACCTCAGGCAACGTGATGCCCAACTCGGTCAGCCGCGCCGAATACGTCACGACTTGGGCCGCTTGAAGTAGGCCACCAGCTGCTCGGGATTCGGCCCCGGGATCACCGTCACGAGCTCCCAGCCGTCTGACCCGAAGTTGTCGAGGATCTGCTTCGTCGCGTGGATAAGCAGCGGCGCGGTCATGTACTCCCACGTGGTCATGAGCCGGACACTAGTGAGTTGTCAGTGCATTCGCGTCACCGGTCACGCCAACCCACTGACAACATGGCTGAGGCGTCGTACGGTTCCGGCCATGACTGAGCAGAAGCGGCACAAGATCCTTCTCGACGAGGACGAGATGCCCACCCGGTGGTACAACGTCATCCCCGACCTGCCGTCCCCCCCGCCACCGGTTCTGCACCCAGGAACGCTGCAGCCGGTCGGCCCCGACGACCTCGCCCCGCTGTTCCCGATGGCGCTGATCGGCCAGGAGGTGACCACCGACTCCTACGTCGAGATCCCTGGTGACGTCCTCGACATCTACCGGCTGTGGCGCCCCTCGCCGCTGTACCGCGCGCACCGTCTCGAGCGCGCGCTCAAGACTCCGGCCCGCATCTACTACAAGTACGAAGGCGTCAGCCCGGCCGGTTCGCATAAGCCGAACACCGCCGTACCGCAGGCGTTCTACAACGCCGAGGCGGGAATCCGCCGGCTGACGACCGAAACCGGCGCCGGGCAATGGGGTACGGCGCTGGCCTTCGCGTGCGCGCAGTACGGGCTGGAGTGCGAGGTCTGGCAGGTCCGCGCGTCCTACGACATGAAGCCGTACCGCCGGATGATGATCGAGACCTTCGGCGCGACGATCCATCCGAGCCCGTCCGACCTGACGAACGCCGGCCGCGCCATCCTGGCCGAGCACCCGGATTCCACCGGATCGTTGGGAATCGCGATCAGCGAGGCGGTGGAGGTCGCGGCGCAGAACGCCGACACGAACTACGCGCTCGGCAGCGTGCTCAACCACGTGCTGATGCACCAGACGATCATCGGCGAGGAGGCGCTGCTGCAGCTCGCGAAGGTCGGGGAGACGCCGGACCTGATAGTCGGCTGCACCGGCGGCGGGTCGAACTTCGGCGGGCTCGCTTTCCCGTTCCTACGCGAGAAGCTGGCCGGCCGGATGTCCCCGGCGATCCTCGCCGTGGAGCCGGCCGCCTGCCCGTCTCTGACCAAGGGCCGCTACGCCTACGACTTCGGCGACACCGCCGGAATGACCCCGCTGATGAAGATGCACACCCTGGGCCATGACTTCATCCCGGATCCCATTCACGCCGGCGGCCTGCGCTACCACGGGATGAGCCCGCTGATCAGCCACATCTACGAGCTGGGCCTGCTCGAAGCCGTGTCCAAGCAGCAGTCGGACTGTTTCGCGGCGGGCGTGCAGTTCGCCCGCACCGAGGGCATCGTGCCGGCGCCGGAACCGACGCACGCGCTCGCAGCGGCGATCGAGGAGGCCCGCCGGTGCGCCGAGACCGGCGAGGAGAAGGTCATCCTGACCGCCCTGTGCGGGCACGGCCACCTGGATCTGCCGGCCTACGACGCATACCTCTCCGGCAAGATGACCGACAGCGCTTGGGCCGATCACGACGCCGACGCCATGGCCCGCGCACTGGAGGCGCTGCCCGCCGTACCGGCCTGACGCCTTCTGCGCCAACGTCCCAGACGTAGACGAACAGCGGCTCGGGTGTCGTTTCGGCCCGGCGGTCGCCGTGCAGTCCCTGGGGCTGTTCGCCGTCTGGCCACTCGTCATGACCGGGCTGATCTGCCTGACCAGCGGCATCCTGCTGGGACTCGGCTCGAGATACGGCCTGATCCGGTACTGGTGGGTGACGATCGAACTTGCCCTCAACGTCCTGCTCGTCACCCTGGTCCTGCTGCTGCTGCGCCCCGGCGTCGGGGAGATCTCCGGGCAGGCCGGACAAGCCCTCCTGGCTGGCGGCGCGTCACCGCTGCCCGTGCCGTGACAGGTCCCGGTTGGCGTCGTCGTCCGGAGGGAGGCAGCGGGCGGCACCGCCTAGGATTCGCGGGGTGCCTGCCCTCGCTGACGAATTTCCGGCCGCCCGGCTGCACATCGTCACCGGCAAGGGTGGAACCGGCAAGACGACGATCGCCGCGGCGCTGGCGATAGCCCTCGCATACGGCGGACGGCGCACCCTGCTGGTAGAGGTCGAAGGCCGGCAAGGCATCGCCCAGCTCTTCGATTGCGCGCCGTTGCCCTACAAGGAGACGCGAATCGCCGTGGTTCCCGGCGGCGGTGAGGTGCTGGCGCTGGCCGTGGACGACGAGGCCGCGCTGCTGGACTACCTCGACATGTTCTACAACCTGCGCCGGGCGGGCCGGGCGCTGCGCAAGATGGGTGCGATCGACTTCGCGACGGCCATCGCGCCGGGCCTGCGCGACGTCCTGCTGACCGGCAAGGTCAAAGAGGCGACGACCCGCATGAGCAACGGGAAGCGGGTGTACGACGCCGTGGTGCTCGACGCCCCACCGACCGGGCGGATCACGAAGTTCCTCAACGTCACCGCCGAGATGAGCGGGCTGGCGAAGGTCGGGCCGATCAAGACCCAGAGCGACGGCGTGATGGCCGTCCTGCGCAGCTCACAGACCGCCGTACACATCGTGACGCTGCTCGAGGAGATGCCCGTCCAGGAGACGATCGACGCGATTGCCGATCTGAGCGCCACCGGGCTGCCGGTGGGGGCGGTCTTCGTGAACGCCGCCCGTTCCTCCCTGCTGCCCCCGGCGGACCAGCGGCGGGCCGTGACGGGCCGGCTCGGGGTGGCCCGGATCGCGGCCGGCTTGGAGTTGGCCCGGCTCGACGGCAAGGCCTTCGGCAAGCGGCTGACCGCCGAGGCGGTCGAGCACGCGCTACGGGTCGGCGTACAGGAGGAGTCCCGGGAACGAATCGCCGAGTTGGACCGACCGACGGTGGAATTGCCCCGGCTCCCGGGATCGCTGGATCTGGCGGACCTCTTCGAGCTGGCCGACATCCTCCGGCAAGGCGGTGTCGCGTGAGCACCACCGCCTCGCCCGCCCTGGACGTGGACGGGCTGTTGGCGAATCCGACCACGCAGATCGTGGTCTGCTGCGGCGCCGGCGGGGTGGGCAAGACGACGACATCGGCCGCGCTGGCCGTCCGCGCCGCCGACGCCGGGCGGACGGTCGTGGTCCTGACGATCGACCCGGCCCGCCGGCTGGCTCAGGCGCTCGGGCTCACCACCCTGGACAATGTGCCCCGCGTCGTCAAAGGCGTCGGCGCCGACAGCGGTGGCCGGCTTTGGGCGATGCAGCTCGACATGAAACGGACCTTCGACGAGATCGTCGAAGCGCACAGCACGCCGCAGCGGGCTCGACAGATCTACGCCAATCCCTTCTACCAGTCCCTTTCGTCCTCCTTCGCCGGCACGCAGGAGTACATGGCGATGGAGAAGCTGGGCCAGTTGCGAGCCCGCGGCGAGTGGGACCTCATCGTCGTCGACACCCCTCCGAGCCGTTCCGCGCTGGACTTCCTGGACGCTCCGCAGCGAATGGCGCGCTTCCTCGACGGCCGGATGATCCGGCTGCTCGCCGCGCCGGCAAAGGCCGGCGGCCGGGCCTATCTCAAGGTCGTCGGCGCCGGCTTCGCGCTCTTCGCCCGTGTCTTGACCCGGATCCTCGGCACCCAGGTGCTCGCGGACGTCTCTGCTTTTGTCGGCGCGCTGGACTCGATGTTCGGCGGCTTCCGGGAACGCGCCGAGGCGACCTATGAGATGTTGCGTCGTCCCGGTACCGCCTTCATCGTGGTGACCGCCCCCGAGTCCGACGCCCTGCGGGAGGCGTCGTTCTTCCTGGACCGCCTCGCCGCCGACCAGATGCCGCTTGCTGGCGTCATCGTCAACCGGGTGCACGGCAGCGCCGTACCCGAGCTTTCCGGGCAGCGGGCGGAGACCGCGGCGGAGGCGCTGGAGGAGATCGGCGGACAGGAGTTGACTGCGTCGGTGCTGCGGATCCACGCCGACCTGATGTTCCTCGGCCGGCGCGAGCAGCGGCTCACCGCTCGGCTGCGAAAGGCCCACCCAGGTGTCGCTATGCGGGAGATCCCGGCCTTACCCGGTGAGGTGCACGATCTGGCTGCGCTGCGGACCGTCGGCGCAGCGATGGCAGGCGACCCGGACTAGAAGCACCACGGCTGAGCAGGCCTCAGCGGGCCTCAGC
>JACCXW010000354.1 GCA_013696785.1 Geodermatophilaceae bacterium
GTAGTACACCCGGTCCGGCTGCAGTCCGCGGACATCGACGTGCACCGAATGCGCCAGCTCCGGGCGGGCAGCGGCGGTGCCTCGTCGTACGACGGAGTGGAAATCCGGATCCTCGGCGACCATCCAGTCGACAGCGATGGCGACGGTTCCCACCGACGCCGGGTCGAACAGATCCCGCACCAGCCTGGTCCAGATCACCACCGCACCCGGAAGCGGATCGCCACTGGCGACGCCGAGCAGGAATGGGTCGGCCCTGACCGTTGCTGCGGCCGCGGGTCGGGTGTCGCGCAGGACGGTTGCCCCGGCCACTGCTGCCGCCGTACCCGCCAGGAACGTCCGTCGCCCGAGGATTGCAGTCATGAGGGGATCGAACACGGGCTACGGCGACGTCGGGTGAACGCAGAGCGGCGAGCGGGACAACTACTCACACCGGCACGTTCAGGGCGGCGACCAGGCGGTGTCGACGTCGCCGGTCACCGTGGCGAGCTGCAGGGAATACCCGTCGCTGAATACGTTGTCGCTCTCCAGCGAGGACTGCGCCATGTTGCGCGCTTTGGCTGCACCCGTCGGTTGCGTAGACCAACGTGCTGGTGTCCTCAGGCAGCGCGAGCTGCGACGTGCGCAGCTTGCTGCTCACCGCGGTCGCGTCCGTCAGGCTCGGGTACACCTCGAAGTGGATGTGCGGCCAGAGACCGGAGTAGGCGGCCGGATAGATGCTCGTGAAGGTGACATTGCCGTCGCCGTCGGTCTCCTGTACGCCGCGCAGGAGGTTGATCGTCAAGGGTACGACGGTGGCGACACCCGACGCCGTACCGAAGCTCGTGGAGCTGTCAATGGGCACGACGCCGCTCTCGGTCAGCACGTTCACGCCGTTCGACCCGTCGGCGGGATACGGCCCGCCGGTCTCCTCCGGGATCATCTCGCGGCCGAGGCTCTTGAAGCGGGACAGCCCGCGATCGTGATCATGCAATTGGTCTGTGTGGTCCAGGGAGTCGGTCATGGCAGGAACTCTGATCGGCTGTCCTGTGAGGCGGCTGTGCGTCGCCGGAACGGTTGCTGTGAACCGTCAGAATCGAGTCGTGAACAGTCCCGCGAACGTGACAGTCCTCGGCAGTTGCGGTGCGTGGCCGGAACCTGACCGCGCCTGCAGCGGTTTCCTGCTGGAGTACGACGGATTCCGCGTCGTACTCGATCTCGGCTACGGCACCCTGCCCCGGCTGCTGGCAGCCCTCGGATCCACTACCGCCGATGGTCTGGACGCGGTGGTGGTCACGCACGCGCATCCCGATCACATGATCGACGTGCACGGCTTGTTCCGGGCCCGCTGGTTCGGCCGGCAAGGCGCCCCGCGGATCCCGCTGTTCGCCCCTCGCCCCGTCCTCGACCGGGTGATGTCACTGGAGGAGGACGACGGATCAGCCGTCGCCCGCGTCTTCGACTGGCATCCGTTGCCGGCGACGGCGTACGACGTCGGCCCGTTCAGTCTGCACAGCGCGGAGCTGCCGCACTCCGTGCTCAACGCCGGCGTACGGCTCAGCGCACCCGGCCTGACGATGGCGTACACGGGGGACACCGGCCCGGACCCGGCCATCGCCGAACTGGGGCGCGATGCCGATCTGTTCATCGTCGAGGCGACCGATCGGGCCCAGCAGCCGGGCACGGCGCCGGCGCCCGAGGGGCGCGCCATGCTCATGACCGCCGGTCAGGCCGGCGCCGCGGCATCCGAAGCCGGCGCCCGGCGGTTGCTGCTCACCCACTTCTGGCCGGGCAACGACCGCAGCCTCTCCCGTGCCGACGCTGAGGCGACTTACGACGGCGAGGTGCTGATCGCCACCGAGGGGCTGCGGATCGATCTGCCCTGACAGGCTCAGAACGGATACGGTCCGAAACGTCCCCACGCGACGAACACGGCCATCGTCGCGAGCACAACGTTGAGACCCATCTGCGAGCGCTCGTTCCGGCGTGCATTCGTGACCAGGGCACCGATCATCAACAACACGAGGCCGCTGGCCGCCACCGGCACCAGGATCGGGGCCACATCGAGCAGCGCGGGCAGGATCAGCCCTACGGCGGCCAGCACCTCCAGCGCTCCGATGGCCTTGACCTGGCCGGCCGGGAATCCCTCAACCCAGCCCTGGCCCGCGGCGATCAGCGTGTCCTGGGGCTGGGACAGCTTGAACGCGCCGGAGGACAGGAACGCCGCCGCCAGCAGGCCGGCCACGACCCACAGGACGACGTTCACTGGTCGAGCGGCAGCCAGATGAACCGCGGTCGGTAGATGTCTGCATTGCTGAAGTGCTCGAAAAAGTCGAACGTGTTCACGTTGTAGCTGATCAGCAACCGGTCCGGTGTCGACAGGTGTGGATGGGCCTTTGCGTTGTACGTGTAGGTGTTCGGCGAGATGTCGTCCTCCGGCGCGGTGTAGACGACGGTGTAGTCGCTCCACGGGCCGACCGGGGTGTCTGCGTACCGGACCGCGACCTTGTTGCTCAAGGTGTCGAGCTGGAAGACCAGGATGTAGCGGCCGTCTGCCAGTGGCGAGACGCTGTACTCCGAGGAGATCCGGTCGGTCAGCGGGGTGGCCGCGGCGATCGACGGCGTCCAGCCGCCCTGGCTGTAGAACCGGTACGCGGAGAAGTCCTCGATCTGCTGGGGCAGCACGCGTGCGACGACCATCTTCTTGCTCGAGCGGTCGTTGCGGACGCCGTACACGTAGAGGTAACCGTCGGCCTCGGGCGCGCCGGCCGTCACCGTGTTCGGTAGCACCGCCTGGCCATACGTCGTCTCGCCCTTGGCGCCGCTCTTAGGCAGGTACAGCGGTGTGTCCACCTGCTGATAGCTGCTGAACGGCGGCACCGAGTCCGCGTCCGTGCGCAGCAACGACATGCCGTCCACGGCGAACGGGAACGCACCGCCGCCGCCCTCCTTCATCCGCAGGCCGTACAGGTACAGCTTCCCGTTCACCACGACCCCGTCGTTCGGCCAGAACCATCGGCGCGGATCGGTGTGCGGCCGCGGCACGACCTGCGCCAGTGGCGCACCGCCCGTGCTCGTTCGCCAGTAGAAGTCGATGTCCGACGGATCAGGTTCGGCGCCCACGAGCAGCGCGTTGGTGTTGTTGACGAGGGTGGCGCCGCTGACCCGCTGGCCCGAAGCGTTGACCCGCCCGATGAACGTGTCGCTGAACGTGAAGAACGTCGTCGTCGCCCCGGCGCTGCCCGGTCGCTCGTCGCCGGAGAGCGGGATGGAGTAGATGCCGTCCGCACCGGTCCATCCCATCCGGCGATCCAGCAGCGCAGTCCACTCCGGGGCCGGTACGGCGATGTTCGAGGAAGCTGCAGGTTCCGCGCTGGCACCCACTGGGGTCGCCAGCGCGGGCAGCGCCCCGGCGAGCAGGGCAACCAGGCAGCCGGCGGCACCTCGGCGTACGCGCATGTCACATCTCCTTGTAGGCATCAGGATGCGGCGGGGAAACTCGTTCTGCAGGGGAAGCGCCAGGGCAGTTGATGCGAGCAAACTACCGCCCGTTCAGCCGTCCCGGCCGGTGCCGCTGGAATGCGTGTGAAGATGGAACCGGCACGCACACATCTGACAGGGCAATCTCACACTCACGGCGGGGACGAGTGCAGCAGGTGGACGTCGAGGCAACAGCGCGCCCGGAGTCGCGGCCGGGACTGACCCGGCGGCAGGCTGTCGTGACGCTCGGTGTGGTGGCTGCGGGGAGTGCGGCGGCTGTCGCCGTCGTTGCCGCCAACTCGACCCCCCCGGCCAAGCTGCGGATGCCGTCGAGTTCGACGCTGCTGTCAGCCGACCTGCTACTGCATCTGGCGCGGCGCGCCAGCTTCGGCCTCACGCCGGGGTTGGCGGCCGAGATCTCCGAACAGGGACCCGAGGAATGGCTGGAAAGCCAGCTGGATCCCGACGGCGTGGACGACCCGGTCCTCGACGACCTGCTCACCGGGTATCCGTTGATCGGCAAGAGCGTGGAGGAGTTGCGCGCGCTGTCGACCACCGAGTGGCGGGCGGCGAGCGATGAACTCGTCGAAGCGACCCTGGCCCGCCAGCTCTGGAGCCGTCGCCAGCTATTCGAGATCATGGTCGACTTCTGGAGCAACCATTTCAACGTCACGACACCGCTGCGGGCCACGCTGACCGCCAAGCCAGTCGAGGACGCGACCGTCATCAGGCGGCACGCGCTGGGCACGTTCGAGAACCTGCTGCTGGCCGACGCCCAGAGTCCGGCCATGCTGATCCACCTCGGGAACGCCGAATCACGCGGTGACGATCCGAACGAGAACTACGGCCGCGAACTGCTCGAGTTGCACACGGTCGGCGTGGAGGCCGGATACACCGAGGACGACGTCCGCGACAGCGCCTACGCCCTGACCGGATGGGGAGTCGGTGACGACGGCCTCTTCGCGTTCAGCGCCGACGCGCACTACACCGGTCCGTTGCAGGTCATGTCATGGTCGGCCGCGAACGCAGAGTCGGCCGACGGGCTCGCCGTCGGCACCGACTACCTCCGTCATCTCGCCTACCACAAGTCGACGGCGCGGCATCTCAGCCACAAACTCGCCGTCCGTTTCGTCTCCGACGACCCGCCGGAGACCCTTGTCGACAGTCTGGCGGCCAGTTTCCTTGCCGCCGGCACCGCCATCGTGCCGTGGCTTCGAACGCTGTTCTCCTCGCCTGAGTTCGCCGCCTCGACCGGCCAGAAGGTACGCCGGCCGCTGGAGGACGTCGTCGCGAGCGTGCGCGCGCTCGGGATCGGACCGCCACCCGCGGATAGGACCAGCGGCATCGAGGCTTTGCTGGAGCGCAGCCGAGCCCTCGGCCAGGCGCCGCTCGGCGCCGGCGCACCGACGGGCTATCCCGACGTCGAGGCCGGATGGCTGTCCACGTCAGCGGTGCTCGGCCGCTGGAACGTGCATCGTCTCCTGACGACCGGCTCCTTCGACGATTTCGACTATCCGGGGCTCGTCGCCACGGTGCAGTCGGTCGAGCCGGAGACACAGGGCGAGCTGGTCGACGGCTTGTGCCTGATGCTCACGGGTCAGACCTTCCAGCGATCCCACCGGCGAGCGCTGCTGACCTTCCTCGACGCAGACGAGGACACTCCGTACGACGAGGACGCAGTATCCGGCCGGCTCCCGGATCTGTTCGCGCTCATCCTCGACTCGCCGTACCACCTGCTTCGATGACGCCGGACCTGTCGGCGCAGCACCGCGTCTTTGCCGCCGCCGAGAAACTCGCCGCCGATCGCCGGGACCAGCGGGAGCTGTGGAGCCGCGGCTTCACCCGCCGCCGGTTCCTGGCCGGGGCGGGAATGGCCGCAGCAGCTGCACTCGGCAGCCAGTTGGTGACCACCCGGTATGCCTACGCCGTACCCGGGACGACCGATGGACGGGTGCTGGTCGTGGTGTTCCTGCGCGGGGGTTTCGACGGGCTGGCCGCCGTCGTCCCCGCCGGCGACCCCGACTACGCCGCGGCCAGGCCGGCCATCGGCGTGCCCGACAGCGTCCTGTTGCCGCTGGACCGCGGCTTCGGCCTGCACCCGGCTCTCGCCCCGCTGCATCCCTTCTGGACGTCGCGCCAGCTCGCCTTCGTCCACGCCGTGGGTGGACCGAATATCAGCCGCAGCCACTTCCAGGCGCAGGACCAGGTCGAGCGCGGCGTCGACGCGGCTGAGGCGCGGACCGGGTGGCTGGAGCGTGCCCTGGAGCAGTCCGGACCGGGTACGACGTTCCGCGCCACCACCGAGGGTGTCCGGACGCCGATGTCCCTGGCCGGCGCATCCGGCGTGGTGAGTCTTCGGGGCGTGGACTCGGTGGCGCTGTACCGCAAGTCCGAGCGGGTGGTCACGGCATTGCGTGAGCTCTATACCGGGCTGGACCTGCTCTCGGCTGAGCAGGTGCCGGTGGCGCTGCAGCTGCTCGAGGAGGCCACCGCGCTGCAGGACACGCCGTACAAACCGGCCGCGACGTATCCAGAGGGCGGCTTCGGCGCGGCGCTGTCCGACGTGGCGCGCCTGGTCAAGTCCGGGACCGGGCTGCGGGTGGCCACCGTTGACGTCGGCGGATGGGATCTGCACACTGCCGCCGGCTCCGCCGAGGGCGGGAACATGACCGATCAGCTGACCGATCTGGGAGCGTCGCTGGCCGCCTTCGCCCAGGATCTCGGGAAGGTGCTCGGGCAGGTCACGGTCCTCACGATGTCGGAGTTCGGACGCCGGGTCGCCGAGAACGGCAGCGGCGGGACCGACCACGGCCACGGCAACGCGATGATGCTGCTCGGCGGGTCGGTGGCCGGCGGTGCTGTGTACGGCGCCTGGCCGGGGCTTGGCTCCGGCGCGCTCGTGGACGGGGACCTGGCCGGTGTGAACGACTACCGTGACGTCCTTTTCGAGGTCGCCAACGCACAACTCGGCCTCGGATCCGTGGACGCGGTGTTCCCCCAGCATCAATACGCACCGCTGGGGCTCGTGCACTGACCGTTATGGACCGGGATGGGCTTCCCGGCCTTCCTGAGCACGGCAGCGGGTACGATCACGCCCAACGGGGCTCGCCGGCCCTGCCGACCCTCCGCCACCAAGGGACCACAGGCAGCGCCATCATGAGCAGACCAAGCGACGACGACGGCGCGGCGCCGGCCTCACCGCAGCCTGACGCGCCGCAGTCCGACTCAGCACAGTCCGACTCCGTACAGTCCGACGCGGCACACGCCGATGGCGGCGCGGGCGCATGGGACGACAACGAACTGCTGCTGGAGGACGACCGGCCACGTCGCCATCCAAGGCTGCGTCGCGTGCTCATCGTGCTGCTGGCGTCCGGCCTGATCCTCGCGCTGATGGCCGGAGGGTTCGTGTGGTACATCACCGACCGGTACGGCGGCAACGTCACCCGCCTGCCCGACGTGTTCTCATCCCTCGACGAGGATGAGCGTCCGGCACCGCCGACGCCGGTGGAGGGTACCGACGACATACCGATGACGTTCCTGCTCGCCGGCAGCGACTCCAGGGCCGACGGCGCGACCACCGGCGAGGATGCCACCGACGACGGGGGCTCGGAGCGTTCCGACGTACTCATGCTGCTGCAGGTCTCGGCCGATCGGCGCTCGGCATTCGCCATCTCGATCCCCCGCGACTCCTACGTGCCGGTCCCGGGATACGGCACGACCAAGATCAACGCCGCATTCGCTTACGGCGGACCGACGCTGGCCGTCCAGACCGTTGAGCAGCTGACAAACATCCGTATCGACCACTTCCTTGCCGTCGACTTCAACGGGTTCAAGGCCATCACCGACGCGCTGGGCGGCGTTGACGTCCTTGTAGCGGAGGAGACCCACGCGTTCGGGGTCACCTTCACCCAAGGCGTGAACCACCTCGACGGTGACGAGGCGTTGGCCTACGTGCGGCAGCGCTACCGCCTGCCGGGCGGGGACTTCGACCGGGTGCAGCGCCAGCAGAGTTACCTGCGGGCGGTGATGGCCACGGTGTCTCGGGACAATCTGCTGACCGACCCGGGGCGGTTGGACGACTTCGTGCTGGCGGTGACCGGCTCGATGAGCGTGGACGACGAGCTGTCCAACCTCGATCTGGCGAGCCTCGCGCTCAGCCTACGAAACCTGCAACCGGACAACGTCGCGTTCCTCACCGTGCCGGTCGCCGGGACCGGGATGGAGGGCACCCAGAGCGTGGTGTACATCGACATGCCGCCGGCCGAGGCGATGTGGTCCTACATCCTGGCCGGGAACCTGGCGGAACACCTCGGCGAGTTCAACCAGCTGCCCGCCGTACCGCGCTAGCCGTCCTGCTCGGGTTCGAGTCCGCAACACACGTCCAACCATGCGGTCAGCGACTCGGCGATGTCTTCCCCGACCGTCACGTACGTGCCCGGGTCGGCGCCGATCGGGTCGCGGATGTCGTCCGAACGCGGACGAGCACTGTGCCGAGTTGCCCGCTGGCGCCCCATTTCGGCGACCAGCTCACGACACCGCCGATCGAGATCCTTCGGTGACGACAAGGCCGAACGTGGCACCCGTTCCAGCAATGACTGAGCCTCGCGCAGGGTGAAGGTGCGGGGCAGCGCCCGGGGTGAGGTGTTGAGCACCCTGGTGCGGTGCTGGCGGGTCATCGTCAAGATGACGTCGGCTGCGGCAACCATCTCGGGGTCGATCTGCCGGGCCTGGAAGTTCCGGCCGTCCCCACCCAGGCTGCGCAGCACGAGTTCCGACGTGGGCTCCATAGCGCTGCCGTAGACCGCGCCTGTGCCTGCGCTCTCGGCCGTGAGCCGGCTCGGGTCGTCCAAGTGGGTATCGGCGTACGCCCGGGTCAGGCGCTCGGCGGTCGGTGATCGGCAGATGTTTCCGGTGCACACGAACAGGATGTGCACGGTGCTGTCTGCCCTCCGTCCAGAGCCTGCCCGGTGCGCTGAGCCCGCGGCGCGACTATATCGCCCACGCTAGGCTCAATCGGCCGAGAACGGCGCCGTCATCAAGGAGTGTGAGTGGTACAGCGACGTGGTTTCACGGTATTCCTGACCGGGCTGTCGGGGGCCGGCAAGTCCACCATCGCTGATGTGCTCATCGAGGCGCTGGAGTCCTCCGGTCGCGACGTCTCGGTGCTGGACGGGGACGTCGTACGGGAGATGCTCTCCAGCGGCCTCACCTTCTCCCGCGCCGACCGTGATCTCAACATCCGCCGGATCGGGTGGGTGGCGGGGGAGATCGTCCGCCACGGCGGCGCGGTCGTCGTCGCCGCCATCGCGCCGTACGACGAAGCACGTGAGGAAGCGCGCAAGCTGGTCGATCGATACGGCACGTTCGTTCTGGTGCACGTCGCGACGTCACTCGAGGTCGCCGAACAGCGCGACGTCAAGGGCCTGTACGCGCGCGCCAGGGCAGGTACGATCGGGCAGTTCACCGGCGTCTCTGACGTGTACGAGCTGCCGTCCTCCCCCGACGTCACCGTCGACGGATCTGTGGGTACGCCGGCCGACGCGGCCCAGCAGATCCTGGATCACCTCACGGCCAAGGGACTGCTCGACTGAGCGGTGAACGCTCAGGCTGCTCGGCGCCAGCCCCGGGCCACGAGCCCCTCCTCGACCTGATCCAGGAACGCATCCGCGGCCACGCGGAGGCCGAGCACCGGGATGCGCAACACCGTATCCGCACAGAGGCTCACGGCGTTCTGTCGAAGAGCGTCGTCCACCGGTTGCAGTCCGCCCAGGTGCCCGATCCCATCGATCTCGACGACCAGGGCATAGTCGTCGAAGTAGACATCAAGGTAGGACCGGCCGCGGCTTCCGCGCCGCACCACTTGGCGACTGGGAGCGGGCAGTCCGCGGTGCCGGCACATCCGCGCGAAGTCGAGTTCGCCGAGCGCCTGGACGCCATCGGTCAGGTCGGCGATGAGCTCGTGTACGAGCTGGCGGCGCGGATGCCGGTGGATCCGGCCCAGCTCCCATTGCAGTCGCTTCGCCGTGGTCAGCCGCTGCTGCACGGCCATGATCAGAATGAGCGCCGCCTGACGATCGGTGCGAGCCCAGAGTGCGCCTCTGGTCGCCGCCGTCTCCGGTCTGACTCGAGGAATACCTACGTTGACGAGATCTCCTGAGTGGCGCCACTCGGTGATGTGGATGACAGCGCCGTCCACACAGCGTGGCTTCGCGCCATGTGGACAGGAAATGGTCGTCGCCGCCTCGAAGTTTATGAGGCCAGCTGCTTGCAGCGCGGTCGCACCGTCGAGCGCGGCGGCGGAGCACCCGCTCTCGAGCAACGCCACCCACCAGCGTTGCCGCTGCGTCAGCGCGCCGGTGAACAGGGCCACCGTGCTCGGGGTCGGCTTGCACCATCGGCCGGCGCGCACCTCGGTCCGTACGTCGAAGCGGTC
>JACCXW010000366.1 GCA_013696785.1 Geodermatophilaceae bacterium
TCCTCGATCACCTCCGCGCGGAACCGCTCCGCAAGGTCCCAGACGTAGAATGGGATGCCGAGAACGTCGGCCGCCCGGCGGGCGTCCCGCGCGTCCTCCAGCGTGCAGCAGCCGCGCGCCCCCTGCCGCAACGACGCCGGTGCCGACGACAGCGCGAGGTGGACGCCGGTGACCTCGTGCCTCGCGTCCACCGCGCGGGCCGCGGCGACCGCGCTGTCCACACCTCCGGACATGGCGGCGAGCAACTTCACCGCCGTGCGCCGGCCATCCCCGCGCGGCGAGCGCGTTCGACGACAGGAGCGATGACCTCGAGCAGGTGCGCTACGTCGGCCTCGGTGGACGTGTGGCCGAGGGCGAACCGCAAGGAGCCGCGGGCGCGGTCGACCGAGGCTCCCATTGCGAGCAGGACGTGGCTCGGCTGCGAGACACCGGCGCTGCAGGCCGATCCCGTGGAGCACTCGACGCCGCGGGCGTCGAGGAGCATGAGCAGGGCGTCGCCTTCGCAACCCGGGAAGGACAGGTGCGCGTTGCCTGGCAGCCGGCTCGGGCCACCGTCAAGGACGTGCCCGCCCGGATCGCCGTTAAGCACGGCGTCGGGGACCCGCTGCACCACACCGCGGATCAGGTCCTCTCGCAGCGCTGTCAGCCGATCGGCCCGGGGAATGCGCTCGCCGACCGACATCGCGACCGCGACCGCCAAGCCCGCGATGGCCGGCGTGTCGAGCGTGCCGGAGCGGACATCGCGCTCCTGGCCGCCGCCGTGCAGCACCGGCGTACAGGCGACGTCGCGGCCCAGCAGCAGCACCCCGACGCCGACCGGTCCGCCGAGTTTGTGGCCGGTGAGGGTGAGCGCGTCCACGCCACTGGCCGCGAAGTCGACCGGCAGGATCCCGACCGCCTGTACGGCGTCGGTGTGGAACGGGATGTCGTACTCGCGCGCGACGGCGGCGAGTTCCCGGATGGGCTGCACGGTGCCGACCTCGTTGTTGGCCCACATGACCGATACGAGCGCGACATCCTCCGGAGCCTCTTCGATGGCCGCCCGGAGCGCGGCCGGGTGGATGCGGCCGAGGTCGTCGACCGGCAGGCACGTCACCTCTGCGTCCTCGTGTTTGCGCAGCCACTCCAGCGAGTCAAGCACGGCGTGGTGCTCCACCGCGCTGGCGATGATCCGCCGACGACGCAGGTCGGCGTCGCGTCGGGACCAGAAGATGCCCTTGACTGCGAGGTTGTCGCTCTCGGTGCCCCCACTGGTGAAGATGACCTCCGACGGACGAGCGCCGACCGCCGCGGCGATGTCCTCCCGGGCCTCCTCCACGATCCGCCGCGATTCCCGCCCGGCTGCGTGCAATGACGAGGGGTTGCCGACCCGCGCCATCTGCTCGGTCATGGCCCGCAGCGCGGCGGGAAGCACGGGCGTGGTCGCCGCATGGTCCAGGTACACCGGGGTACTTGTCACACGTTCGAGGGTAGTCCCGTGCGGACGCAACCACCTGGCATAGGTCTGGCGGACGGAGCGGCCGGGCAGGAGACTTGCCGATCATGGAGTCCGCCACCAACTTCTACCAGAGCCTGACCGGGATCAGCTTCACGTTGCTCGGACTGTGGTTCGGCGTCATGCAGTTCGGGCACGGCGAGTGGCGCGACGATCCGCACCGCCACCGCTCCACGCTGCATATCGCACTGCACTTCTTCCTCCCCGGCATGCTGGGACTCGGGTCGCTGCTCAGCTCTCCACTGGATGACGGCGTGATCTGGCGGGTCACCTTCGCAATCGGCGCGTCGATCGGCGTCATCGAATCCGTCGGTTTCATCGTGGCGCCGCACGGGCCGACGGGGCGCGTCGAACGCGCCCTGCGCGCCCTCGATCCGTTGTTGTACGCGTTGCTGTTCCTTGTCGCCTTCGCGCCGGCCGACCAGTTCGCACTCACGCCGCTGCAGATCGGCGGGATCGTCACCGGCGTGCTGTTCCTCTCCGGACTGTGCTACGTCTGGCTGGCCTTCAGCGAACGCGCCCCGGTCCCGGCGCCCCCGCAGCCGCGACACCGATAGTGGGTCGCCTGCGACGGGCGGGACGCCGTACCAACGTCGCGCTCCTGGGCTTGCTCACGCTGGCATTCGCGACCGGCATCGTCGCCTTTTCGATCGGGACGTTGCCGGCGGCGACGGCGATCGCACTGACGCACGGGGCACTGGGCCTGGGTCTGCTTGTGCTGCTCCCGTGGAAGTCACTGGTCATCCGCCGGGCGCATCGCCGCCGGAACCGGCCCGGGCGGGTCGCCGGCACGGTGCTCGGCGTGCTCGTGCTCGTCTGTGTCGGCTCGGGTGTACTGCATGCGCTGGTGGGATATCGGCTCTATGGGCCGATCACCGCAATGCAGGTTCACGTCGGTAGTGCCCTGCTGCTCGTCCCGTTCCTGCTCGCGCACGTCGTGGCGCACCCGCAGCGACCCAGGTCCTCCGACCTGTCCCGCCGGGTGCTCCTGCGGACTGCCGGGCTCGGCGCGGCCGGCCTGGCCGCGTACGGCGCGGTGGAGGGACTGTCTTCGGTGCTCGGCCTGCCCGGAGCGCGCCGGCGGGCGACCGGCTCGGCCGAGGTCGGATCCGGTACGCCGGCGTTGATGCCGGTGACCCAGTGGATCAGCGACTCCGTACCGGTTCTCGATCCGGCGCCCCGGGTGCGGATCAACGGCGTGGACGTCGACGTGGCCGGCCTGGACGAGGTGACGGCGACCCTCGACTGCACGGGCGGGTGGTACGCCGAGCAGATCTGGACCGGAACCCGACTGGACCGCCTGCTCGGCGAGCTGCCGCACGAGGCCAGCATCGACGTCGTCTCGGTGAGCGGCTACCGGCGCCGCTATCCGGCCTCCGCCGCTCACCACCTGCTGCTGGCGACCCGGGTCGGCGGCTCAGCGCTGTCCCCCGGGCACGGCGCACCCGTGCGGCTCGTGGCGCCGGGTCGGCGCGGATTCTGGTGGGTGAAGTGGGTGACGGAAGTGCGGGTGGTCGACTCACCATGGTGGCTGCAGTCACCGTTCCCGCTGCAGTGACTCGGGTCAGGCGGTCGGGATCCAGAACCGCAACTTGACGCCGCGCTGATCCTCGAGCACTCCCCCGTTGTACTCGATCAACCGGCGGGAGGCCACGTTGTCCGCGTCGCAGGTCAGGAGCGCAGCGTCGATCCCCAGCTCCGCGGCGACGGGGAGTGCCGCACGGAGCATGGCGGTGGCGTGGCCCTGCCGGCGGGCAGACCGCCGGACGTCGTAGCCGATGTGCCCACCCAGCTCCAGCAGGTGTGGTGTGAGGCGGTGCCGGATCGCCAGCCTGCCCAGGTACTCGTCGCTTTCGACGTACCAGAGCGTGGTGCACGGGACCCAACCCGGTCGCCGCGGCGAATCCTCGAGTGCGTCCGCGACCACGTCGCGGACGTAGTCGGCGAAACCGCCCACGGTCGTCCATTGCGGCCACCGTCCGCGCAGGTCGTCCCCGAGCATCGACTCGTCAGTCACGCGGCCGCGTCCCTCGTCCTCGAACTCCCGCATCGCGTCGAGGAAGGACGCTCGCACCCGCACGGTAGGCGGGACCAGCGATGGCATGCCGTCAGGCCCGGCCGCGGGCCATGTCGATCAGGCGACCCAGTACCCGGTCGCCGCCCGCGCGCAGCCCGTTGTGCTCGTACTCGTTCGTCACCCAGGTCCGCACCGAGCCGACCAGGGCCGCCGTGTCCAGCGAGAGGTCGGCGTCGACGTACATGTCGTCGTGGTAGACCGCCGCCGCTACCGGGACGGTGTTGATCGCGAGCGTCGCGGCGTCGTAGAGGTCCGGCCAGCCGGAGCGTTCCGCCAGCAGGTTCGCTGCCGCGGCGAAGGGCTGCATGGCCCGCTCCTGCTCGAACATCCACGGGTAAGTCATCTCGCCGGTGAACAGCACCCGTCCGTCTCCTCGCCAGTCGAAGGCGGGCAGTTCCTCGCGCACCCGTTGCGCGGCCCAGCGTGTTGCCGCGCCCTGGGCATAGCAGGGCTCGTGCATCACGGCGTACAGCGGGCCGGTGACGAACGACGTGTGCTCCTGCACTCCGGCCAGGAACGTCGGGGACAGCTCGGAGCCGTCCCACGCCTCCTCCAGCAGGTAGTGCACCGTCTCGTAGCCGCCGGTCGCGCCGAACCCCATGCCGAGTGCCTGCAACCGCTCGGGCGACAGCCGGTCACCCGTGGGCAGCTGGACGTCAGTGGTCGCCAGGTGGTCGACGACCCGGCGGACGGCTGACTCGTCTTCGGGATATCGCCGGTAGTAGGCGGCGTTCTTGCGCATCACTCGTGGATACGTACGGCGGTAGACGTCCTCGGCGCTTGCGTTCAGGCCCGCGAGGCCGCCGGTCACGAAACACTCCCGCAGACCATCGGGCGCGAGCGTCAGGTAGGTCAGCGTGCAGAATCCGCCGTAGCTCTGCCCGAGCGTGCTCCACGGTGCGCCTCCGCCCACAGCGGCGCGGAGCAGCTCGGCGTCGCGGACGATCGAATCCGCTCGAAGCAGCGCGAGGTAGTCCGCCTGCGACTGGGCATCACCGCGCGCGGCCAGCGACCGTGCCGTGACCGGCGTCGACCGACCGGTCCCGCGTTGGTCGAGCAGCAGCACGCGGAAATCCTGCACCGCCCGGCCCAGCCAGTTGTCGGCTCCTTCCGGGCGGGGCGACTTCCCGCCCGGACCGCCCTGCAGGAACAACAGCCACGGCCGATCCTGATGGTCCGGATTGCCGACCTCGCGGGCGTACACCGTGATCCGCTCGCCATCAGGGGCGGCGTGATCCAGCGGTACGTCGAGCCAGTGGTCGGTCAGTTCGACGCCGGGCAACGAGACAGCCATGCCCGGCACCCTATGCAGACACCAGCTCGGTCCTGGTCGTGGCCCGGACCCGGTAGGCCAGCAGGGCGCCGGCCACGGCGAACATCCCCATCGCCAGATCCACCGTGCCCACGGCTACCCGCAGCGGCAGCAAGCCGTTCTCCGAGGCCGCAACGAGGACGCCCGCAGCACCGATGCACAGGGCCGAGACGCTGACGTCGCAGATCTGCATGGCTGCGGCGTTCGCACCGCGCTGCTCTGGTGGGGACAGCTCGAGCAGCAGGATACCGACGCCGGGCATCGCCAGGCCCATGCCCGTTCCCGCCACGAGCCAGATCGGATAGGCCACCCACGCCACTCCGGCCGGCGTCACGATGAGCACCATCGCCACGCAGGACACGGCCAGCAGGATGAAACCCGTCCGTACGAACAGATAACGGGCCACGTCCGGATACCGGCCCTGTACCCAGGATCCTGTGGACCAGCCCACCGCACCGGTCATCAGCGGGATGCCCGCCGCGGTCGGGCCGTACCCGTGCACAGCCGTCAGGGTCAGCGGCAGCAGGGCGTCGACGGCGAAGAAGGCGCCGGCCAGCATGCCGCGGAACGCGATGACCGCCGGCAACCCATTGCGTACGGCGACCGTCCCTGGCGGCAGCAGCCGACGACCGGACATCGCCAGCAGCACGACGCCGGCCATCAGGGCGATGATCGCGACCAGATCAAGGCGCTGGCCGGCGTACAGGACAAGCGCGATGCCCAGCCCCGCGCCGATTGCCGCGAGCGTTCGCCGTACCGCCACCGATCGAGATCCCACGGTTCCGGATGCGGCGGGGAGGGCGC
>JACCXW010000411.1 GCA_013696785.1 Geodermatophilaceae bacterium
GCCAGCAGCGGCAGCAGGTCGCTTCGCCCCCGCTCCTTGACGTGAAGCACCGCAGTACGCAACACCGCGTCGTACGCCCCCGCCACCCACGTCTCGGGAAACCCGCCTGGGCACGGGTCGGGCCGGAAGGCAGTGGGCCGCCCGATCGATCGCCAGCAGTCGGGGCACACCGCGCTCGCCGATCGGTGGCAGCCGAGACAGCCGCGTGGCAGAGCGAGGTCGGCTGCCGCGGCAGCCCATCGGGACAGGACGGACCTCATCCGCCCACGATCGTCGACCGCCGGTTCACGACATCAGCGGTCCGGTGGATCTGTGGATGGCGCTCAGCCGGGATAGAAGGGCGCGGTTCCGGGGAAGAACGGCAGTCCGCGAACTAACGTCGTCCAGGTGGTGCCGTCGAGCCGGTACATGCTGCCGACCGCCGACGCCAGCGCGGGACGACCCGGTGCGGCTGCGATCCCGCTGGCATCCTCCGGAAGGTTTTCCTGCGCCTGCGCGGTCAACGCCGCGCCGTCCACCGACACCAGCCATGGCTTGTTCCGCCCGTCGGCCGGGTCGGTGGCCAGCAGGAGCAGTTGCGTCGCGGTCGCCCACGCGACGTCGACAACGTCCCTGAGCGGCGTCGCCAACTGGATGAACCCCGACAGCTGCACGGTCGATCCGGTACGGGCGACGCGGGCGATGTACAGGTCGGCCGCGCCGGGGGCGCCGACTATCACGGCCGCGCGGGTGCCGTCTCGGGACATCTGCAACGCCCGGATCGAACCGCGATCGCCGAGATCGGAGACCGTCACGACCTGTGGCGGCGCGCCGGCCGGCACCCGCACCACCTCGTTGCCGTCGCGGACCACCCAGACCTCCTGGGTCGGCTCCGCCCACGTCGGCGCGGAGAAGGACTGGCCGGTCAACACCGGGCTGAGCGCGCCGCCATAGCTGCCGATCAGCAGTGTCGCCCCGCTCGGAGAGGCCCGCACGCCGGCCAAGGTGGTCTGCTCGGCTGAGGCGCCCGCGGAGGACAGCGCGTAGGTGCCCTCGCCTGCCGGCCCCGGCATACGTCGTCCCTCATCGGTCCACACCGCACCCTGATCGAGGTAGTGCCCGACGGCGTCGGCCGGAACGAAGTCCGGATCGTAGGACTGCCAGTCGTCGGCCCCCTGAACGCCGCCGACCCCCGGAACCGACACCAACTGGCCGTCGCTGCGCAGGGTCAGCTGGGCGATGGACAGCTGTTTCAGAGTCCAGATCAGCTGTGCCGAGAGCCGCTCGAGGGAAGCCGGACTTCGCTCCTCAAGGCCGGTCAGATCGATTTCGACGTCACGGACCTCCTGGACGTTGCTGCGCAGCTCGACATCGGGCCCGAACTCCGTGGTCACTGCGCCAGCGAGGAACGGCGAGGGGCCGTCCAGCAACTCCTCGACCAGGGAGTTCGCCCTGGCGACCGACCCGGACAGGAAGTACCGGGGATCGGGGACCACCTTCGAGCCCGTCGGGTCCAGGAAATACAGGTTGTACTGCACGTAGGCCCGGCGGAAGTCGTCGACCCGCAGCAGCACGCCCGGAGGCGGGTTGTCGATCCGCCACTGGCCCCCGACCAACCGCAGGCGGAGTACCTGCCGCAGTTCCTCCTCGGCCCCGAGGTACACCCCGTTCCCGTCGATCCGGCCGGTGATCCGGCCGATCAGCGTGACCTCGGTGCCGTCGGGGCTCGGAATCAAGGAGAAGTTCCGTTCGATCACCGTCACGCCTACGTCGTCGGCCCAGTCCTCGGCGGCGGTCTCGGTGAGGTACAGCCTGGCGACCGGCTGGCTGCGGACGTTGCTGGCCGATGCAGCGAGGAAGCCTCGGACGACCTCGTCCGGCTGCTGGCCCGGCTTGGGAGCCAGCGCCTCGATCTGGACGCCGGTGTCGTCCAACGAGTCGCTCTCGACGACGGCCACGGGGACGGGGTCGGAGTTCTCGGGGATGCCAACGCAGCCGGACAGGGACAGGGTCACTGCGAGAACGGCGAGCGTCGCCGCCGCGCGGCGCCTCATGAGCGTTCAGCCGCGGTGACCAGCGGCTCCGGCACCAGCGGAAGCGGTGAGTGGGTCAGTTCGACCCCGGAGCGGATCGGGACGGTCAGCCGGAACTGCGCGCCCCGGCCGTGCTCGCCCCAGGCCTGCAGCCAACCGCCGTGCAGACGCGCGTCCTCGAGGCTGATCGACAATCCCAGCCCGGTGCCGCCGAGGCCCTTGCTCCGCGACGGGTCAGCCCGCCAGAAACGGCTGAAGACCTGCACCGCCTCCCCTGGCCGCAACCCGATCCCGTGGTCGCGGACGGTGATGGCCGCGGCGTGCTCGTCCCCGGCGACGGCGATCTCCACGGGCAGTCCCTCCCCGTGCTCGACGGCGTTGATCACCAGATTGCGCACGATGCGTTCGACCCGACGTGGATCGACCTCGGCGACGACCGCCGGGCCACCGGCCGCCACGACGAGTTCGCTGCCCTGCCGGGCCGCGATCGAATGGGTCGCCATGCAGACGCGGTCCACCAACGCCCGCAGGTCGGTCCTCTCGGCCTCCAGCACGGCCGCGCCGGCGTCGTACCGGCTGATCTCCAGCAGGTCGTTCAGCAGCGCCTCGAAGCGGTTGACCTCGGCCTGCAGGAGTTCGGTCGAGCGGGCCACCGCGGCTGGGAAGTCCCCGCGCGAGGCGTACAGCAGGTCGGCTGCCATCCGCACCGTGGTCAGTGGCGTTCGAAGCTCGTGTGACACGTCGCTGGTGAATCGCTGCTGCAACCGGGACAGCTGCTCCAGCTGCCGGATCTGCAGCTGCAGGCTTGCTGCCATGTCGTTGAAGCTGGTCGCGAGCACGGCCAGGTCGTCCTCTCCCCGCACTCTCATCCGTTCGGCCAGCCGTCCCGACGCCAGCCGTTCGGCCGTCCGGGCGGCATCCCGGACGGGCCGGACGACCCGTCTGGCGACCGCCGCCCCGATCGCCCCGACGAGGACGACGAGTGCGAGACCCGAAAGCACGATCGTGCCCTGGATCAACCCCAGGCTGGTCTCCTCCTGATCCAGCGGGAAGAGGTAGTACAGCTCGAAGTCGCCGATGCCGCTGGGAATCGGCGAGCCGACGAGGAGCGAGGTGACCGGGGCACCGTCGCCGATGTCCACCGTTGCCAGCTGATAACTCTGGACACCGCCTTGCACCTCGGCGCGCAACGAAGCCGGGACGCTCACGGCCAGTGCGTTGAACTCGGCCACCGGAATCGAATCCGCACCGGACCTGGCGAACAGGACGACGTAGAAGAGGCCGGCCGGACCACCGCGCTCGGTGAGTTGCTGGCGGGTGCGGTCCAGCGTGGTGCGCACGTCGTCGCCGTTGATCGGATCGACCGCAGCAAGCTGCGATTCGGCGTACCGCAGCCCGTTCTGCGACTGCGCTATCGCGGCCCTGGTCTTGACCTGCAGGATCTGGTCGCGGATCTGGGTCAGCAGGATCAAGCCGATGACAACGACGACGATGCCGCAGACGAGCACCGTCGTCGCGGTGACCCGCAGCTGAAGGGAGCGGCGCCAGCGCCGGCGCAACGTCACTGGCACCGCGCGGAGGCGGGAGCGGAGGTCCCGCAGCTCGCTGCTGACCCGCGCGGTCAGATCCTGCATGGACTTACTGGGATCCGGCCCGGTAGCCCACACCGCGCACTGTCAGAACCACCGTCGGGTTCTCCGGGTCGAGTTCGACCTTCGACCGCAGCCGCTGCACGTGCACGTTCACGAGCCGGGTGTCCGCCGCGTGCCGGTACCCCCAGACCTGCTCCAGCAAAGCTTCGCGGGTGAAGACCTGCCGTGGCTTACGGGCCAGCGCCACCAACAGGTCGAACTCCAGGGGAGTCAGCCCGATCGGCTCGCCGTCGCGGGTGACCTGGTGCCCGAGCACGTCAATGACGAGGTCACCGATGGACAGGCTCTCGGCCTGCTCGCTCTCACCGCGGCGCAACTGGGCGCGGACCCTGGCGATGAGCTCCTTTGCCTTGAACGGTTTGACGACGTAGTCGTCGGCGCCGGATTCCAGGCCCAGGACGATGTCGATGGTGTCGGACTTGGCGGTGAGCATGACGATGGGTACGACGGACTCGGCCCGGATCGCGCGGCACACGTCGATGCCACTGGCCCCTGGCAGCATCAGGTCGAGCAGGACCAGGTCCGGCCGGACGTCACGGAAGGCGCTCAGCGCCCGGATGCCGTCGGCGACGAAAGACGGCTCGTAACCCTCCCCCCGCAAGACGATGCCAAGCATCTCCGCCAGTGCCGGGTCATCGTCGACAACGAGTACGCGTCCCCTCATCCACCCATCGTCGCACTACTGCACGTTGTGCAGGGCCGACCCGGGCGGCGAGTCCAGGTCGGCCAGCACGAACAAGGACGCGGCGAGGACGACATCGCCCGCAATATGGACGGTTTCCCGCTCCGCAGTGTCGGCGTCGAGCACTTCGTACGCCGACACGTCGAAGGCTGCACCGTTGGCGTGTGCACCGTCGACGTGATGGGACTCGACGCCCGCGAGCCGCCAACGCTGATCCTCGGTCCTCGCCCCGAGTACGCCGGACAGCGAGACGAGCCTGAGGCGGACCGTATCCCCGTCGCGCGGCACCACCGCCGCTGCAGCGACGAAAAAGGCGGGGCTGACGCCGGCAAATCCGGTTGCCCGTTCCCGATGTTCCGGTGAGTCGGTCGGCCCGTCCCCAGCCGTACGGCGCACCCACAGCAACTCCGGTCCGCTACAGCCGCCGCGCAGCGACCAGCCGCCGAGATCGACCGCGACCCGCAGCTGACGTCCGTGCAGATCCAGCGTCAGGTCCACCGAGCCGGCGTCGTGACCGTCCGATGTGGACAGTCGAGAGACGTAGCGCCAGCCTGAACCACCGGCCGCGCAGCGGAACCGCTCCGTCAACCGCACCCGGCCGTCGGCGTCGAGATGCTCGTACGTTCCGGACGGCACTGCTCAGCCGCCGTTTCGCCACGACGTGAGGTACGCCTCCTGCGCCGGGTCCAGCGAGTCGATGCGGACGCCCATGGCCTCCAGCTGGAGCATCGCCAGGCCGTGATCGATCTGCGCCGGCACGTCGTACACCCCCGGCGCCAGGGTGCCCGCGTTCGCGGCCAGCCACTCGACGCACAGCGCCTGTCCGGCGTAGCTCACATCCATGACGGCGGGCGGATGGCCCTCAGCGGCGGCGAGATTGACCAGTCTGCCTTCGGCGAGCACAAGCAACCGCCGGCCGTCGGCCAGCAGGTACTCGTCCACGTGCGGCCGGATGCCCGAGCGCAGGTCGACACAATGCGCCCGCAGCCAGGCGACGTCGATCTCGAGGTCGAAGTGCCCGCTGTTAGCCAGGATCGCGTTGTCTTTCATGACCGCGAAATGCCGCTCTACCAGTACGCCGCGGCTGCCGGTGACGGTGACGAACACGTCACCTTCGGCCGCGGCCTCGCGCATGGGCAGCACCCGGAAGCCTGCCATCGCGGCTTCCAGCGCCCGCGTCGGGTCGACCTCGGTGACGATCACCCCGGCACCGAGACCACGCGCCCGGTCCGCGACGCCCTTGCCGCAGTTGCCGAAGCCGGCCACGACGACGGTCCGCCCGGCCAGCAGGACGTTCGTCGATCGGACGATGGCGTCCACTGTGGACTGTCCAGTCCCGTGCCGGTTGGCGAAGCTCTGCTGGATGTCGCTGTCGTTCACAGCGACGACGGGGAAGCGCAGGGCTGACTCGGCGGCCATGGCGCGCAGCCGCAGGACGCCAGTGGTCGTCTGCTCGCAGCCACCCAGCACGGCCGGCAACAGTTCTCGGTGCGTGGTGTGAAGCCGCCCGACCAGGTCGCAACCGTCGTCCAACACGAGGTGTGGGCCCGCGGCTAGTGCCTGTTCGAGATGCTCGTCGTAGGTCTTCCTGTCTGCGCCACGATGGGCATGGACATCGATGCCGTACCGGTTCGTAAGCACGGCGGCGATGTCGTCCTGTGTGGACAGTGGGTTGGCGGCGGCCAGGTGCAGATCTGCGCCGCCGGCCTGGAGCACCAGCATGAGGTTGGCGGTCTCCGGCGTGACATGCAGCGCCGCGACGATCTCCAGCCCGGCGAGCGGCCGGGTGCGCTCGAACCGGTCCTTGATCTGCGCCAGGGCCGGCATGGCGCGCTGCGCCCAGACGAGACGAAGGAGCCCCCGATCGCTCAGGGACTCCTCCGTGCTGGTCATCAGATCCGTGGAACGCTCAGTAGCGGTAGGCGTCGGACTTGTAGGGCCCGGCCACGTCCACGCCGATGTACTCCGCCTGCTCCTTCGTCAGCGTGGTCAGCTTCACGCCCAATGCGTCGAGGTGCATCCGCGCCACCTTCTCGTCCAGCTGCTTCGACAACACGTAGACCTGCTTGTCGTACTCGTCGTTCTTCGTGAACAGCTCGATCTGGGCGATCGTCTGGTTCGAGAACGAGTTGCTCATCACGAAGCTCGGGTGACCCGTCGCGTTGCCGAGGTTCAGCAACCGGCCCTCGGACAACACGATGATCGAGTGGCCGTCGGGGAAGACCCATTCGTCGACCTGCGGCTTCACCTTGACCCGCGTGGCGCCACCCTTGGGCAGGCCGGCGATGTCGATCTCGTTGTCGAAGTGCCCGATATTGCCGACGATCGCGCCCTGCTTCATCCGGGTCATGTCCGCGGCGGTGATGATGTCCTTGTTGCCGGTGGAGGTTATGAAGATGTCGGCGGTCTCGACGACGTCTTCGAGAGTGGCGACCTGGTAGCCCTCCATCGCCGCCTGCAGCGCGCAGATCGGGTCGATCTCGGTCACGATCACGCGGGCACCCTGGCCGCGCAGCGACTCAGCGCAGCCCTTGCCGACGTCGCCGTAGCCGAAGACGACGGCGACCTTGCCGCCGATCATCACGTCCGTGGCACGGTTGATGCCGTCGATCAGCGAGTGCCGGCAGCCGTACAGGTTGTCGAACTTGCTCTTCGTCACCGAGTCGTTGACGTTGATCGCCGGGAAGAGCAGCTCGCCGGCCTTGGCCAGCTCGTAGAGCCGGAGCACGCCGGTCGTGGTCTCCTCGGTGACACCCTTGATCCCGGCCGCGATGTTCGTCCACCGCTGCGGGTCATCGGCCAGGGACTCGCCGAGCATCGTCAGGAAAACTTCGAACTCCTCGGACTCCGCGGTGTCCGGGTTGGGCACGACGCCGGCCTTCTCGTAGGCCTTTCCGCGGTGCACGAGCATCGTGGCGTCGCCGCCGTCGTCGAGGATCATGTTCGGGCCGCCACCACCGTCCGGCCACAGCAGTGCCTGGTTCGTGCACCACCAGTACTCCGGCAGCGTCTCGCCCTTCCAGGCGAATACCGGTACGCCGGCGGGGTTCTCCGGCGTGCCTTCCGGCCCGACCGCAACAGCGGCCGCGGCGTGATCCTGGGTGGAGAAGATGTTGCAGCTCGCCCAGCGCACCTCGGCGCCCAGCGACGTGAGGGTCTCGATGAGCACGGCCGTCTGGACGGTCATGTGCAGCGAGCCGGTGATCCGCGCGCCGGCCAGCGGCTGCGCCTCGGCGTACTCCTCGCGGATCGACATCAGGCCGGGCATCTCGTGTTCGGCCAGCTGGATCTCCTTACGCCCGAAGGCGGCAAGAGACAGGTCGGCGACCTTGTAGTCGGTCCCGATCGTCTGGGTCATTCGCGTCTCCTAGTTCGTGTGGTGGGTGAGCAGGCGTTCGTGTTTTTCTTGCTCGAAGCGCAGCCAGTCCGTCTCCGGGGCCTCCTCCGGGCGGGCGGGGCGGGCAGCGAACCACTCGTCGACCGCGACGCCGAGTTCCGGTTCGGCTTGCAGCCGGGCGACGAAAGCGAGTTCAGCGAGGCCGATGTCGTACGTCGTCACAAGCGCACGCAGGCTGCGCAAGCGCTGCACCTGAGCGGGACCGTAGAGCCGGTAGCCACCATCGGAGCGCCGAGGGACGACGAGCCCGGTCTGCTCGATGTAGCGCAGCATCCGCGCCGACCAGCCAGTGGTCTGCGCGGCTTCCGCGATCGTCAGCACGTCCATCGAGGCAAGGCTATCAGCCCTATGTCAAGCTGTCACGTCGTCTTGCCTGACATTGACATCGCTGTGTCAGCCTGTGGCGGCGCGGAAGGCGGTCCCCGTGCCGCTGAGAGCGACCCGCTCGCCGGCGGGCACGAACACTGACTGGCCCCGGGACACCGCATGCTTTCCGTCGGCGTTGGTCAGGCTCAGCGCGCCGTCGACGCAGAGCAGGATC
>JACCXW010000419.1 GCA_013696785.1 Geodermatophilaceae bacterium
CCGCCCGGCGGCTGTCCTCCGCTGCCCGGTGCACTCATGATTCTTCGCTCCTGTCGGTCAAGCCTGGGTACTGCGCGGATCGCGAATGTCACCGCGCGAGAGGATCAGCATGCTGGGTGCACTCATCAACGGCAAGCACCGCAGCACCAAGCGTGCCTGGCGCCGCAGCCGAGTCGCAGCCATGTCGCAACCGACTGAAGGACTCAACCGGCGATCTCCCGCATCAGCGCCGCGGTTTCGCTGGGTGTACGCCCGACTCGTACGCCGGCCGCCTCCAGGGCCTCCTTCTTCGCCTGCGCGGTTCCTGACGAGCCGGACACGATCGCCCCCGCGTGCCCCATCGTCTTGCCCTCCGGGGCGGTGAATCCCGCGACGTACCCGACGACCGGCTTCGTCATGGACGCGGCGATGAACTCTGCCGCGCGCTCCTCGGCGTCGCCCCCGATCTCACCGATCATGACGACGGCATCGGTGTCCGGGTCGTCCTGGAACGCCTGCAGGCAGTCGATGTGCGTCGTACCGATGACCGGATCACCGCCGATGCCGACGGCAGTGGAGAATCCGATGTCCCGAAGCTCGTACATCATCTGGTAGGTCAGCGTTCCGGACTTGCTCACCAGGCCGACCCGCCCGGCCTGCGTGATGTTCGCCGGAATGATTCCGGCGTTGGACTTGCCCGGGCTGATCAGGCCGGGGCAGTTCGGGCCGATGATCCGGGTGGACGTGCCTTTCGCCGCCGACCAGAAGCCGGTCGAGTCGTGCACCGGGATGCCCTCGGTGATGACGACGACGAGCCCGATGCCGGCCTCGATCGCCTCGAGTACGGCGGACTTGGCGAACTTCGGCGGCACGAAGATAACCGTCACGTCGGCGCCGGTCGCTTCGATCGCCTCGGCCACGCCGTTGAACACCGGGACGGCGGCGCCGTCGAAGTCGACCTGCTGGCCGCCCTTGCCCGGTGTGACGCCGCCGACGATGCGCGTTCCCGAGGCCAGCATCCGGGTGGTGTGCTTGCTGCCCTCGGAGCCCGTCATGCCCTGGACGATGACCGCGCTGGACTCGGTGAGAAAGATTGCCATGCCAGTACCCCCTAGGCCCGAGACGCGAGTTCGGCGGCGCGCCGGGCGGCGCCGTCCATCGTGTCGACCTGCTCGACGAGTGCATGTGCCGCTTCGTCGAGAATCCGCCGTCCCTCCTCGACGTTGTTCCCGTCGAGGCGTACGACGATCGGCTTCACCGACTGGTCTCCCAGGATGTGCAAGGCCTGCACGATGCCGTGGGCTACCTCGTCGCACGCGGTGATACCGCCGAATACGTTGACGAAGACGCTCTTGACGGCCGGATCGCCCAAGATGATGCCCAACCCGTCTGCCATCACCTGCGCCGAGGCGCCGCCGCCGATGTCGAGGAAGTTCGCCGGCTTCACCCCGCCGAAATCCTCCCCGGCGTAGGCCACGACATCCAGCGTGCTCATGACGAGACCGGCGCCATTGCCGATGATCCCCACCTCACCGTCGAGCTTCACGTAGTTCAAACCCTTTGCCACGGCTTCGCGCTCCAGCGGGTCCACCGCGCTGGAGTCGTCCAACTCGGCGTGCTCCGGATGCCGGAAGTCCGCGTTGCCGTCGAGGGTCACCTTGCCGTCGAGAGCGATGATCTTTCCGGCCGGATCCTGCACGAGCGGGTTGACCTCGACCAAGGTGGCGTCGGCGCCGGTGAACACCGACCAGAGCTTCTGGGCGACGTCGACGATCTGCTCCGCGACGGACTCCGGAAATCGCGCCGCCGCAACGATTTCCCGTGCCTTGGCCTCGTCCACACCGGTCCGCGCATCGATGGGGATCCGCGCCAGGGCCTCGGGATTCTCGACCGCGACCTGCTCGATCTCGACGCCGCCCTCGATAGACGCCATCGCCAGGAACGTGCGATTGGATCGGTCGAGCAGGTATGAGAAGTAGTACTCCGCGGCGATGTCGCTGGCCTGCGCGACGAGCACGCGCTGGACCATGTGCCCCTTGATGTCCATCCCGAGGATGGCCGTCGCTTTCGCCTCGGCGTCGGCCGGGTCGTCAGCGAGCTTCACTCCGCCGGCCTTGCCCCGGCCGCCGACCTTCACCTGCGCCTTGATGACGACCTGGCCACCGATCTCAGCCGCGGCTGCGCGGGCCTGCTCCGGTGTGCTCGCGACCATCCCAGGCAGCACCGGTACGTCGTACTCCGCGAACAGGTCCCGTGCCTGGTACTCGAACAGGTCCATGGGCATCCTTCGTTGTCACTGCGCGCTCGCGCACGTCCGGCCTACCGATACTCGCTCGGCACCCTAGCGAGGGCTCCTGTCGCCTTGAGCTCCGCTCCCCATCAGGTTGACGTGCCGACGTTCGACCGGACCCACTCGACGATGGCCGTTGTCGTGGCCCCCGGTGTGAACACCTTCGCCACGCCGAGCTTCTCCAGTTCCGGGATGTCGTCCTGGGGGATGATCCCGCCGCCGAAGACGACGATGTCGCGGGCGTCCTGAGCATCGAGCAGCTTCATGATCCGGGCGAACAACGTCATGTGCGCACCGGAGAGCACCGACAGGCCGACGCAGTCGGCGTCCTCCTGGATCGTGGTTTGGACGATTTGCTCCGGCGTCTGATGCAGGCCGGTGTAGATGACCTCCATGCCGGCGTCTCGCAGGGCACGCGCGACCACTTTGGCGCCGCGATCATGACCATCCAGGCCCGGCTTCGCGATTACAACGCGGATGCGATCCGTCATCTAGGCACCTTTTCGCAGTCGTCAGCGGTCAGTCGGGCGTGGGCTGGCAGCAGTCTATTTCCGCCGTACCGGCACCGGTATTCGATCGGGCGGTGTCCGTCCGCCCGCGCGCAGGCAGTAGCCGGCAAGCCCCGCGAAGCCGACGCCGGCGAGCAGGTGCAGCCAGCCTCCGGGCGCGGCCACGACATCGGCGTACCGGCCGGTTTCGAGGAGCAGCAACAGGCCGGCAGACAGGAAATATGCGGCCAGCCCGGCCAGGCCGCCGACCGCGGCCAGCCGCGGTCGCCAGGTTGCGGCCAGCAGGGCGACGGCGAAGACCGCGACGGCGAGCAGCGCTCCGCCGAGGAGGTCCAGGCCGAGCCGGTCGAGGAGGGACACCTCCCCGGGCACCTCCACGGTGGTGCGAAAGCCGGTCACGCTCTGCAGCACCTGATCAGGGACGTCTTGCGGCCGCGCGGCCACCGCCAGGGCGCCTATCAATCCGGTGAGTGCGGACAGGCCCATGACGCGAGGCCGTTGTCCGTCGAAGTCGCCCGCGTCGTCCATCGTCGTACCCGACCAGGACAGCAGCGTGAGGACGAGCACAACGACCAGGAGGATGTACGCCGTCAGCTGAACCCAGACACCAGCCAGTGGTTGCAGCGACGAGGTGACCAGACGCTGCCCGAAGAAGATCTCCACGCCGCGGTGGGAATCGGCATCCTGCAACTGGTACAGCTCACCGGCGCTCAGACCAATCGCCACCGCGCCGGAAGCGGCCAGCACGGCGAGACCGAGTCGCGGCAGCCTCCCGAGGATGACCGAGACGCCGGCAGCAGCGATCGAACCGGGCCACAGCAGCACCGCTGCAATGTCGAGCGGGCCGTGCGGCGGACTGACCTGAACCCCGCCGACGTCGACGTAGGGAGGGAACCTGCCGAGCAGCAGCAACAGGCCCGCCACGACCGCGGCCAGCCCGGCGAGGCGCGCGAGGACGGGAACCGGACCAACGATGTGGGTGGCCGGGGTGGCGGCGGGAGATCCGGCCGTCCTCACGTATTTACGCTCCGTTTATCGCCATTCGACTGTCGGTAATCCGAGCTGAGGGGCGGCTTCGGCCAGCCGACGGTAGCAAGCCGGGTGGATTTGCTTCGTCTCCACCACTTGGTTACGGTTTGGTCACGGAGCCGGTTCGCTGGCTCCTCCGTGTTGTCCAGCTCCGCACATTCTTAGTTTGTCGCGCCGCAGTTGCCTCCCCGCAACCTTCGTCGTACGGCTTCACGCCCGGACTGCCCCGGGTAGGAGTCGCACGACATTCGCGTCGCCGGAAAGGTCTTGTGTGTCGCGCCACGCCCGACCCAGTCGAGCCCGACGTGCCTTCGGCCCCCCCACCCGCAAAGCCCCCCTCCTCCTGACTGCAGCCGTCGCCGGCGCCCTGTTCGCGGCACTCCCACTCGGGCTCGGTGCGGCCGAGGACAGCGGGCAGGCGGGCGACATCGCAGCGCTGATTGCCCCGGCTCAGGGCGGCGGAATCGGCAGCGACGTCGGCATGCCGTTGGACGCAGAGAGCGAAACCGGCGCCCGCAAGGACCTGACCGCCGCCGAAGCGCAAGCCCGCTTGGACGTGCTCCGCGCCGACCGCGCCAACCGCGTCTCCCGAGACGCAGAACGTGCCGCGGCCGCGGAGCCGGACTTCGTGGCCCCGGTGGTGGGGCGGCTGAGCAGCTGCTTCTGCCAGCGCTGGGGAACGATGCATTGGGGCATCGACATCGCCGCGCCGATGATGACCCCGATCCTTGCCGTCGGCGACGGGGTCGTGACGAAAGCGGGAGCGGCCAGTGGTTACGGCAACGTCGTCTACATCCAACACGAGAACGGCGACGTGACCGTCTACGGCCACATGGAGGTCATCGAGGTCGAGACCGGTGACATCGTCGCCGCCGGCGAGGAGATCGCCAGGGTGGGTTCCCGCGGGTACTCCACCGGCCCGCACCTGCACTTCGAGGTCTACGACGGCGGCCTCGACGGGGAGCGCGTCGACCCGATCGGCTGGCTGGCCGCCCGCGGCGTCAGGATCTAGTCCGGCGGCCGATCTGCCGCCCCGCGTCGTCGGTCTGGCGGAGCGCTAGAGCTTCTCGACCGGCGCGTAGCGCAGCAGCAACCGCTTCGTCCCGGAACTCCCGAAGTCGATCGTGGCCTCGGCCTTGTCACCCTCGCCCCGCGTCGCCACGACGCTGCCCAGGCCGAAGGCGTCGTGACTGACGCGATCCCCGACGTCCAGCGGGACTACCGGACGGTTGCCCACCCCGCCGCGCAGCCCGCCGCGGGACAGGGCTGCCCCGGCCAACCGGGCTTGTGCGGACTGCCCGCCCGAATACTGGTGATCACGTGAGGGTTCGGTCCTGACCCAGTGCACGAGTTCGTCCGGAATCTCTTCCAGGAAACGAGACGGCGGGTTGTACGACGGCTGCCCCCATGCGGAGCGGGTCATCGCGCGGGAGATGTGCAGGAGTCGCTGCGCCCGGGTGATCGCCACGTAGGCCAGGCGACGCTCCTCCTCCATCTCCGCGGGCTCTCCGAACGTGCGCATATGCGGGAAGATGCCGTCTTCGAGCCCGGTCAGGAAGACGACAGGAAACTCCAGGCCCTTGGCGGTGTGCACGGTCATCATCAGGATGGCGCCCGGCTGCGGATCGTCCGGTCCAGCGTCGGCGGGGATCTCGTCGGCGTCGGCGACCAGGGAGACCTGCTCGAGGAAGTCCGTGAGTGTCCCGTCCGGGCGTTGCTGTTCGAACTCCGCCGCCACCGAGATCATCTCGTTGAGGTTGTCCACCCGTCCTTCGTCCTGCGGATCGGTGCTGGCCTCCAGCTCGGCCAGGTAGCCGGTGCGGTCGAGCACCGCGGCGAGCAGACTGCTCGGCCCGGCGCCGTCGAGTGCCAGGGAGCGGAATTCGGCCATCATCGTGGTGAACTCGGTGATCGCGGCGACAGACCGGGGGTTGATCCCGGGTGCGTCCCCGCACCGCTCCAGCGCCTGCGGGAACGGGATGCGGTCACGGGATGCCAGCGCCTCGACGCAGGCCTCCGCGCGCTGGCCGATGCCTCGGCGCGGTGTGTTGATGATGCGGCGCAGGCTGACCACGTCGACCGGGTTCGCGATCGTCTTGAGGTAGGCGAGCGCGTCACGGACCTCGCGGCGCTCGTAGAAGCGGACGCCGCCGACCACGCGGTAGGGCAGGCCGACCCGGATGAAGATCTCCTCGAACAC
>JACCXW010000439.1 GCA_013696785.1 Geodermatophilaceae bacterium
GGCAAGAACACCTCGGCAGTAAGAACGTTCTCCCGGCCGCGGCCTCCGAGCCGGTACCCGCGGACCGCGGCGCCTTCCCAGGAGATCTCCTCAAGTAGGCGGCCGATCACTGACGTGTTCTGCAGAGTGCTGTCGGGGCGGCCACATGAGGATCCTCCCGCCGTGTCCGAACCCGGGTGTGCTTTCCGGTGATTTGGACTCGGGTCAGATCAGTTGATCGACAGGTCGCGCGCCCTATCGAGGTCAGCAAGCAACGCATCCGGTGCACGCATACGCCAGGCGTCGATCACCAGTTCCTCCAGGCGCTCGACGTCCACCGCCATCAGCCGCAGCAGCACCAGCGGCAGTCCGTCGTACCCGGACGCTGTGAAGAAGACCTCGGGCTCGCCGAGCAGGAGAGCCTGCTTCTCGGCCTCGTCGCCCACGAACAACACCGCGACGTCGGTCCGGATCAGCCGGCCCTTGCCCTGCCTGCGCTCGGGATAGGACCAGACGAATCCCTTGTCGGCGACCCGAAAGTCGAAGCCGTCGCTATCGATCTCCGAGACGTGAGGGAGGGAAAGTGCGATGCGGCGTACATCGTCGGCGTCAGCCATCCGAACTCCTCTCGAGCCACGCCACATGCACGCTAGGCGCTGGCACCGACGGCCGGACCATGGATCTTCCACGCACGGCCGCGACGCCGCGTCGCCAGCCCGGGCGCGGTCGCCCGGGCAGTCAGCCCTGCCGTGCCAGCGATCGGGCGGCTCGAACCAGTACCCGGGGCGCCAGTCTGCGGTGCAGGATTCCCGCCATCGCCCACACGACATGTCCCGCCCGCCGCTGGTAGCGCACCAGGGTGGTCATCGTGGTCTCCGCCTTCGATACGTCGATCACCAACCGGGCGTCGATCAGCCAGGAGTCGGTGCGCAGCACCACTGTTCCCGGCTCGTTCACGACGATCGCCCAGCCGGCCACATGGTCGGGGGAATCCGGCGGGCCGAGGCGCAATCCGAGCAATCCTCGCCAGGCCGCCAGGGCAAACAGCCGCCGTTGACGGGATGACGGACCTTCGAAGGCGCTTCGTGCCCATTGTTCGGCAGGGTGGGACCCGTCGGCCGCCACGCGGAAAGCATCGGCGTAGTCCGCGTCGCCGAGTCTGCCATGCGCGCTTGGCGAGATCTCGACGCGCTCGACGCGTATCCAGGTCGTTGCCGTAAGGGATCGGGTCGTCGTCATCTGCTGGCTCCTTGGGAGCGTCGGGCTCGTGCTTTCATGCACCGGCGGCGCACTTCGATGCGCCCGCCGATGCCGGATGCTAGGCGCGGACACGCCACTCCCGGCCGATCTGGCGCGGCAGCTGCGGGTGCCGTGAGATCGGCGCGCTGTTCGGGAGTCTCATTCGGGACGTCCATCCATACGGTGGCGTATGGAGTGAGGCTAGCACCAGCCCAGAGTCGGAGAATCCCATGGTGTCGCGGGACTCCAGCACGATGCGTGAATGCGACCGGCCCGCCTGCACGAGGACGAAGTCGACATCGATATCGACATCGACGAGTTGCTGGTACGTCGGCTGCTTGCCGGGCAGCTACCGGAATGCGCAGCATTCCCGCTCGTGCGGGTGCGGTCGGGCGGTACGGCAATGCGGTGTTCCGGCTGGGCCAGGACCTTGCCGTCCGGATGCCGCTGCGTCCCGGAGCTGTGGCCTGCCTGCTCAAGGATGTGCGCTGCTACCCCTCGTCGCCGGCCAGCTCTCACTCGAGGTACCGGCCGTCGTGTCGGTGGGCTAGTCCGGAATGGGCTATCCCTTTCCGTGGGCCGTCGTGCGGTGGACCCGGCCTACGACGCCACTGCTGCGTGGCATCTCCTCGACCAGGGCGGCCGGTCGGTGTTCCGCGAGATCATCGGTGCCGACGACGCGACGTGGCTAGTTGCAGACCTCGCCCAGGTAGTTCAGGAGGAACACCCGCTGCTCGGAGTCCACCGGGATCTCGCTGTACTCCTGTTGTCGATCATCGAAACTGAGCCACAGCGGGAACAACACCGGCTGCTTCGTGTCGGCGATGTAGTGCGGGTCGCATGTTGCCTGCCGGATCTGGATTAGCACGGTCAAAGTGGACTCCTCGGCCGCCATCACAGCGGGCAGAGCCTGCGCCGGTTGCACCTGCAGCACCACGCTGCCGCGCATGTCCGCGACGGCGATGGACTCGGTGCTGTCCTGCCGGCGAAGGTCCAACTCGCCCGTGACGGTCGGGACGCCGTCGACTCTGCTGACGGTGAGGGAGCTCAACGTGACGTCCACAGCTGCCGCAAGCACCTCGGCAGCGCAGTCCTCGTTGTGGATGTTCGGCACGGTGTCGTTCTCCGACGGCATCGGGACCCGCACCTGCTCCTCGACCCCGTCGGCGCGGAGGAGGTCAAGGATCGCGTACGCCGGTTCGGCTGCCACGTCGTCCTGGCAAATGACCGGCCCGTACGGCGTGCGCAGGTCGATTGTCGCGCCGGGGTTGAACAACGTCTCCAACGGAGCTGCCGGCAGCCGCGTGAAACCGGCGGAGTCCAGCGCGACGCCGAGCACGGTGAACGCCTGCACGCCGGTGTTGTGCACCTGGACCTGGAACTGCCCTGACGTGGCCACGTCGATCCTGGTCCGGTACGCGACCGCAGTGATGCCGGGAACTGGGGGACCGTAGCTCGGAGCAGCCGTTTGCGAGGGCGCCGACGGTGCGGAAGCCGGCGATGGTGAGGATGCAGCTGACGAGCAGCCGCTCACTACGAAGAGCACCAGACCGGCGGTCCCGCATCGACGCTTGAGCACGTGCCCCCGGTGGGACTCGAACCCACACTGTCGGAGGTTTGAGCTCCGTCTCTCTGCCGGTTGGAGTACAGGGGCGGACAGCGAAAACATGGTAGCCCGGCTAGGCTCTGCCGCTGTGGTAGAGGCCGCTCGGGAGAAGCCGTTGCGCGTGGTCATCGCCGAGGACGAAGCCCTCATCCGCCTCGATCTCAAGGAGATGCTGGAAGAGGAGGGGTACGCCGTCGTCGGCGAGGCCGCCGATGGTGCACGCGCGGTCGAACTCGCCGAGCAGCTGCGGCCGGACCTGGTTTTCCTGGACATCAAGATGCCGATCCTCGACGGGCTGCAGGCGGCCGAACGAATTGCTGGCAAGCGGATCGCACCAGTGGTGATCCTCACCGCGTTCAGCCAGCGCGACCTGGTTGAGCGGGCCCGTGACGTGGGGGCGATGGCCTATCTCGTCAAGCCGTTCCAGAAGCACGACCTGCCTCCGACGATCGAGATGGCTACCGCCCGCTTCGCCGAGATCGTGGCACTGGAGAGCGAAGTGCAGGGTCTGGCCGAACGGCTCGCTGCCCGGAAGCTGATCGAACGCGCCAAGGGCATGTTGATGACCGCTCACGGGATGACCGAACCGGAGGCGTTCCGGTGGATCCAGCGGACGGCGATGGACCGTCGACGAAGCATGCAGGAGATCGCCGGCGCCGTTCTCACAGGTCCCGGTGAGGTTCCGTTGTGATTGGATCGGGCGACGCGGCGACCCCCTCGACGCCTGGACGTCGCACCCCGTGACCTCCGTCATCCGGTCACGAGACGATCACGGCGCGGGTGGCAAGGTGTCAACGGCACCCCCGAGCGACTAACGTCATACTGTTATGAACGCGGCGCCCTTCAGGCCCGTGTCGGCCGGATGCGAGGAGAACTGAATGGCTAGGCGCAAACTTGTGCGCGCCGTTGCGGTGGTGGGCGCGACATTGATCGCGGTAACCGCCTGCGGCAGTGACGACGGCGGCGGCGGCGGAACCGACCCCACCGAGACCAGCGACGGCCCCAAGCAGGTCAAGGTCTACGGCACCGACGGCAACGTCGGAAACGCCCTGGGGACGGAGTTCACCGACCCCGGTTCTCTGATCAACATGAAGGGCACCACCCCCCTCACCGAGTTGGGCGACGACTTCACCAGCCGACTTCTCGAGATCGACCCCGCGCTCGAGGACTATAACTACGCCGGTGAATCCTACGACGCAGCGATCATCATCGCCTTGTCCGCGGAGATCGCGCGGACCAACGACGCCAACGTCTTCAAGGAGCAGGTCAACGGCGTCACGACGGGCGGGGAGAAGTGCACCGACTACGCCGCCTGCCTCGCGATCGTGCAGGCCGGCGGTGACGTGGACTACGACGGCATCTCCGGACCGCTGGAGTTCGTCGACGCCGGCGAGCCCAGCGTCGCCAGCTTCGGAGTGCTGCAGTTCGGCGAGGACAACGCCATCGACAACGACCAGACCACCTACGTAGTGATCGGTGATCCTGCTAACGCC
>JACCXW010000456.1 GCA_013696785.1 Geodermatophilaceae bacterium
CCCGGACGCGAACAGGTCGCCCGTGCGCAGCGAGGCGCCGTTCACCGTCAGGTGCGCCAGCTGCTGACCGGGCGTCCAGTACATCGAGGCGAACGGCGGACGGCTGACCACCGTGCCGTTCCACTCCACCTGGATCGTGAGGTCGAGCGCCCACGGGTCGGCGTCGACGAGGTAGTCCAATGGTAATGGGTCCTGGACCGGCCCGGCGACCCTGGCTTCGGTCAGCGCCGCCAGCGGCACGACCCACGGCGAGACCGACGTCGCGAACGACTTGCCGAGGAACGGTCCCAACGGCACGTACTCCCAGGCCTGGATGTCCCGCGCCGACCAGTCGTTCAGCAGCACGACCCCGAAGACATGATCGGCAAAGTCCACTGTGGACACCCGATCACCGAGCTCGGTGGGCACCCCCACGACGAAGCCCACCTCAGCTTCGATGTCCAGCCGTCGGGACGGCCCGTACGTCGGCGCATCCTCCGCCGGTGCCTTGCGTTGCCCGCACGGACGCACGATGTCGGTTCCGGACACGACGACGGTGCCGGACCGACCGTGGTAGCCGACGGGCAGGTGCGTCCAATTCGGCAGCAGCGCCTCAGCGTCCGGTCGGAAGATCTTGCCGACGTTTATGGCGTGGTCCTTCGATGAATAGAAGTCCACGTAGTCCGCGACGTCGAACGGCAGGCACATGGTGATGTCGGCCTGTCGCACGATCAGCGGCTCGACCTTGCCTCGGCTGGACTCGTCGGTGAGCAACTCGGTGACGCGATCCCGGACCCGGGTCCATGCCGGCCGGCCGGCGGACATGAAGTCGTTCAACGTCCGCGTACGGAGCATCCTGGACGGCTCCTCGATCAGCCCCCGCTCCACCACCCCGGCGAGGTCGAGGACGTGCTCGCCGATGGCCACGCCGATCCGGCGGCCGTTCGCGCCACGAAACACGCCGTACGGCAGGTTCGTGATCGGGAACTCCGAACCCTCCGGCACCGGCACCCAGGTCTCGGTCACAGCAAGCCCAACCCGGTCAAGTCGTGCACCGGCTCGAGAACGCTGCAGGAGCCGAAGCCCACGAACAGGGCGCGGGTACGGCGGGCATCATGATCGGTCACCTGCCGGTACGTCGACACCAGCCGGTCGCCGCTCCGTTCAGCGAGCAGCGCCGCGACGGCCGCGGACCCTTCACCGAGAACGGCGGCATGGGTGGCAAGCGCGATGTTGAGGAATCCGTGGTGCTGGAAGCCGGTCTGTTCGTCGCGATGACGGATGGCGTTGTGCAGGCCGGCGGTGCATTTGAACGGCACGTCCCGCTCGACGCAGGCCATGATGAAGTCCGCCAGTTCGGCCTCGCTCGGGAACGCCTCCGCCGTCGTACCGCCGGTGCGCAATTTCGCGCCGCGTCCCGCCGCTGCGATCGCGTCGAGGCCGCCGGTCCAGCCCGGTGACCGCGGCAGCTCGACGAAGCACAGGATGGGCGGCAGGGCGGCCAGCACGTTCTCGACGGACTCCATCAGATCCGGCCCGCTGTCCGGCCGGAACTCCACGGCCTCGATGTCGACGCGGTGGTCGGTGTGCCCGAGGGCCAGCGCGTCGGTCAGTCCAGCGGGCCCTGTGTCCGCGATGAGGGCGAGCTCGATCCGCACGCCATCGGCGAGAACCTCGATGAGTTCGCGCAACCGGGAGGCGGGGCAGAGGAAGCGACCGACGACATCGGCGTACGCGGCGGCACGGTGGTGCGGATGGGCGGCCAGCGCGTCCGGCATGGTCGCGCAACCAGGCGGGAAGAGCGCCGCGTCGTCGACGATCGCGGTGAACAGCGGATGCCCAGCTGACATGCGTCGGACGCTAGCGCACAGCTCGGTAGCCCCCTGCGTGCGCGGGTGGGTACGACGAGCAGGTTCGTGTGGTCCTCTCGGCTCCGGTGGGCCGCTCCTGCCGGACCGCTGCTGATCGGCGACAATGGCCTGGGCGGCGTCGAGACCGCCGGGATGGGAGCCAGACCGTGCCGTACTACCGCCGCGTAGGCGAGATACCCCACAAGCGCCACACGGCTTTCCGCAAACCGGACGGTGGCCTGTACGCCGAGGAACTGATGGGTATCGAGGGCTTCTCGAGCGACTCGGCGCTGCTGTACCACGACGGGCTGCCGACGGCGATCGTCGACAGCCGGGTGTACGACGAGGTGCCGGTGACGGCTGGACCGAACCACCCGCTGCTGCCCCGGCACTACAAGACCCACAAGCTCGACGCAAGCGGCGCGGACGCCGTCACGGGCCGCCAGCAGTTGATGGTGAACGGCGACGTGCGGATCGGGTACGTCGCCGCGGACCGGCCGTCGCCGCTGTACCGCAA
>JACCXW010000470.1 GCA_013696785.1 Geodermatophilaceae bacterium
GTGTTGCCGAACCTGAACCGGCAGGTGTCGCCGATGCTTAGCGAGACGACCGGCTCGGCGGACTTCTCATCCTTGTCCTGATGCATCCCCATCCGGGCGGCGTCATCGTAGAAGTTGACCAACGCAGCATCGGGTCGGTACGCCGCAGCCTGGGCCGCATCACCGTACGCCGCAAGCAGAGCCTCCCGGCCGAGGATGGCCAGCCAGTCCGGGAACGGCGCCACGACCCCGCCGCCGGCGTCCTCGGCGGTCCGGCTGTAGCGGTAGGGCTGCCAGTGCCATCCGAGACAGACCGTCTGCACGGACATCACATGACCGCCCGGCAGCCGGGCCGAGCGCATCGGTACCGGGCCGGCGGCCCATTCACGGCAGGCTCGTACCAGGTGTTGCTGCGCGTCGAGGCTCAGCCAGTCCGGAAAGTGCACCGCGCCCGGTGCGATCTCCCGCACGGGTCGCTCCAACGGCAGCCGACGCTCAGGCAGCGTCATGAAAGACGAGACCGAGGGTGTGCCGGATCCCCGATCGCACCGTGCTGACGCCGTGGCGCATCGGGGCAGCCGACCAGCCGCGGGCGGAGCGCACCGGCCGGTCCCGGGTGGTGAAGATCAGCCCGTGTCCCTGCTGCAGCAGCATCGACATCCCCCGTGACTGCGCCCGCGGCCGCTGTTCCACCATCAGGAACTCCCCGCCGGTGTGGTCGACGCCGGGTTCGTCGAGACCTATCACGACCTGCAGCGGGAACACGAGGTCGCCGTACAGGTCGCGGTGCAGCGCATTCCAGTCCTCGGCCCGGTAGCGCAGCAAGATCGGCGTGGGCTTGGTCTGCCCCGCGTCGTGGCACATCCGCAACCACTCCTCGAGGGTGTCCGGCCAACGGGCGGCCCTACCCATTTTCTCCGCCCAGTCCCGGGCGATCGGCAGCAGTCGCGGGTACAGGGCCGACCGCAGCTCGGTGATCTCCTCCGGGAACGGCCGGTTGAAGTAACGGTACTGCCCGGACCCGAAGCGGTAGCGGGCCATGTCGATCGTCGAACGGAAGCGGTCGACATCGTCGTACAGGCCGGAGATCCGCCGGCATTCTGCCGGGGTGAGCAGCCGCGGCGTCGCAGCGCAGCCGTACGAGTTCAGCTCCTCGTGGATGTCCGGCCAGTCCGCGGAGTCGACGCGATTCATGCCGCCGCCTCCATCCGCAGCAGCGCCTTCTTGACGTCCGCGCCGCCGACGTACTGGCCGGTGCTCCCGTCGCTGCGAACCACCCGGTGGCACGGGACGACGAGCGGCAGCGGGTTCGTCGCGCAGGCCGAACCGACCGCGCGGACCGCCTTGGGTTTGCCGGCCGCGGCTGCGATCGCCGCGTAGCTCGCGGTGGCGCCGTACCCGATCTCTGTGAGGTGGGACAGGACGGTACGGCGGAAGCCGTGCGAGAGCTGCAGATCGAGCGGTACGTCGAACAGGTGCCGGCGGCCGGCGAAGTACTCCGCCAGCTCGGTGGCGACTACGTCGAGCCGAGCGGGGGCGAGGAGCACCCGGGGGCTGACGCGGATCGCCAGCTGCTCCAGCACGGCGTCATGGTTCTCGCTCGTGAACGCCACCCGCACGAGCCCCTTCTCGGTCGCTGCGAGCAGCAGCGTTCCCACCGGGCTGTCGACGGTGCGGTAGGCCACGTCGAGAACCCCGGCCGCGGCGGCGGCCGCGGTGAGTCGGGCATGCAGCCGTCGCCGGGTCTCGGCGTCGATCTCGGTCAGTTCGGCGAAGATCTCGGTCATGGGGTGACGCCTTCTCTCAGGTAGGACTTGCGCAGGGCGGCGATGCCGTCGGAGGCAGCTCGGCGGGCCGCTGCCGGTGTGCCGCCCAGGATCTCGGCGACGTTCGCGTACGGCAGGCCGGCCAGGTAGTGGTAGGCGACGGTCTGGCGTTGCTTGAGTGGCAGCTCACCGATCGCCGCCCACAGGTCGGACTCCCAGCTTCCCGGTACGCCGTCGCGGCTGGGCTGTTCCGGGAGGTCACCGGCCGGTATCGGGCGGCGAGCCCTCGAACGCAGCTGGTCGATCGCCTTGCGATGGGCAATCGTGACGAGCCAGGCCTGTACGTTGCTGCCGGGCCGAAGGTCCGGGTAGGCGCGCAGCGCCGACAGGAACGTCTCCGACCAGGCGTCGTCCGCGGCCACCGATCCCAGGATCGCGCGGCACACCCGCAGCACGGTCGGCCCGTGCTCGGTGACGACTGCTTCGAACGGCGGCTGGTTCACACTGGGTAGACGTCCCCGCTCGATGGGATGTGAGGTCGCGTGCCTGGAAAGTCTCGCCCTACGGCCCGGTCAGGTCGAGCCGGCCCGATACCGGCTCGGTCGACGTCCGGCGCTCCCGAGCCGGCCCGGACTGAGCAGAACGACCAGACCGGCGAGTGCGACGGCGAGCGCAGGAAACCACACGAGCCGTTGCAACACCCAGGCCAGGCCTTCCGGTGCACCGGCCAGGCCGTCGACGGGCGCCGACTCCGCGGCGGCGATGACGAGCAGCAGAAGGGCGCTCTGGTGCCAGAGGAACACCGGCAACGCCACCGTGTTCAGCGCGAGCAGTGGGTGGCCGGTGCGCCGCGCCGGGCCAGGTTGGCGCCGGACGAGCACGAACAGCCCGAGCTGTACAGCGGCCAGGGCGAGCACCAGCAGCGACGGTGGCGCGAGGTTGGATCGGGGGTCGCCGGTGACGCCCACAGCGCTGGCCGGGTACCCGGCCCAGAGGATGAGAACGGTCATCGCCGCAGCTCCGGCCAGCAGCATCGCAAGACCACCGGCTCGGCGCGGGCCGCCGCCGCGGGCAAGCCGGATGCCGAACAGGAACGGGACCATCCAGGCGCAGATCAGGGCGGATGCACCGAGAACGGACTGGGCGTGGGCCGGGACGGCAAGGCCGCCGTTGCGGGCCACATCGTCGAGACCCACGACCGCTGCGGGTAGCAGCATCGCGAAGCCGCGCAGCCGTCGGTCGAGGCGGTCCAGCGCCGGCCAGGCCGCCCACAGGAGCAGCAGCACGGCGAGGAACCACAGCGGGCTCACGACCAGCTTGCCGATCGACCGCAGGGTTGCCACCGGGAATCCGCCGAGAAGCAGTACGCCGAGCACGGCGGCCCAGAACGCGACCAGCGTGCCTACCGCCGGCAGCAACGCCACCGCCCGCGAGTGGAACCAGGATCGCCATGCCCGGCCGCCGTCCAGGGTGCGGGCCGCAGCGAAGCCGGCCGCGCAGAAGAACGGCGCCAGCGCCTGCAGCACCCACGTCAGCGGAGCGAGGTCCGGTAGGTCGCGAAGCGGCGAGGTCACCGACATCCCGTAGTCGTCGACCACGACGGCGGTCACCAGCCAGTGACCGG
>JACCXW010000473.1 GCA_013696785.1 Geodermatophilaceae bacterium
GCCCCGCCCTGACCCAGCCAGGAACCGGCACTCCGGCGGACTGCGCCAGGCAGATCTCGCTGCCGAAGCGGTCCACCAGCCGGCGCAGCGGCGCGGTGACATGGGCGTACTCGGCTGCCACGGCGGCGTGTAGGGGCTGCTCGGGCGGCTCGCCGTCGAACGACGCATACCCTGCCCCACGCAGCAAGGTCCCGGCCTCGTCGAGAAACGCTGCGTGCGCGCCGAAGCCCGGCGTCAGCCCGTCAAGGACGTCCCCCACGGGCGTCCCGTCGGGCCAGTCGATACCCAGCATCGGCGCGAGCGCCCGCAATCGAGCGACGTCCTCCTCCGCCGCAGGTGGCAGCGTGCGGAGCACGCCGACACCGGCCTGCAGCATGAGCCGAGCGGCGCACATCCCGGTAAGGAGCGAGATCTGCGCGTTCCAGATCTCCACGGGTAGCTGCGTTCGGAACATCACCGTCCAGCCGCCGGCCGAGTCCGAGACGACTTCCTGGTCCGGCAGGTTCAGCTCGATCGCATGTCGCTGCCGGGCGAGGGCCAACCGGAGCGCACCGATCTCCGGCAACAGCGCCAGGGACGGATGCGCGGACTCGGTGTCCACAGTGGACTGGACGTTGGGGTAGTCGAGCTGGGCGGTGCTGCGCACCACGGCACGCCGGACGGAGACGTCCACGACCTCCCCGCTGTCGGCCAGGTCGATCTGCCAGAGCACTGCGGGCCGGTTCTGTCCGGGCAGCAGGCTGCCAGCGGCCTCGCAGATCACCTCGGGATGAAGGGGGACCCGCAGATCAGGGCAGTAGACGGTGACCCCCCGGTCCCAGCACTCCCCGTCCAGCGCGCCGTCCGGCTGCACGAACGCCGCCACGTCGGCGATGGCGTAGCTCACCCGGTAACCGCCGTCACGACGACCCAGATGCATGGCCTGGTCCAGATCTCGGCTGCCCGGCGGGTCCAGGGTTACCAGCGGGAGGTCGGTCGCGTCGTGCTCCGGCATCCTTGGCGCCGCGGCCGCACGCTCCGCCTCACGCAGTGCCGCCGCCGAGAACTCCTGGGGGACGTCGAACTCACGCCGTACGCCGTCGAACGGCGGCGGCGACAGGGACACTCGACTCGCCGACACCTGGCGAACCTACCCGGGCGCTCCCTTCTCCCAGTCCTGGTCCTCGGCGTCCCACTTCTCGTTCCGCTCTCGCACGATCTCGAGGGCCCGGCCGGCCGTCGCCTGGTCGGGGTACGGTCCGAGCCGGTTCTTGTTCGCGCAGCCGTCGTCCGGCTCTACGGTCTTGTGCGTGAGGCAGTACCACCACTTGTCGGCCACGGTGTGAGACTGCCAGACATGACGCATCCACTGCCCCTGCGGGCACAGGCCGATCTGCTCGACAGCTGGCTGCAGCAGCGCCTCGACACGGTGCTGCCGGCGCTGCTCGACCGTGCCGGCCTCGACACCTGGATCGTCGTCGCCCGGGAGTATCACGAGGACCCGGTTCTCAGGGCTCTGCTGCCGGGCAGCTGGCTTTCCGCCCGCCGGCGCACGATCCTGGTGTTCCACCGGATCCCGTCGGGGGTAGCTTGCCTGGCCGTCGCGCCGTACCCGGTCGGCACGGCGTACGAGCCGGTCTGGGACCCGCAGGAGGAGCCTCAGTGGGCGGCGCTGCACCGGACCGTCGCCGCCCACGACCCGAATCGGATCGGGATCAACGTCTCCGCGACATTCGCCTTGGCCGACGGGATGTCCTCGACGGAGCATCGGCTGACCCTGGAGGCGCTTCGGGAGTACGCGGACCGCGTGGTCCCGGCGGAGGCGGTTGCGATCGGCCTGCTGGAGACGAGGCTGCCGGCGGAGATTGAGACCGCGCATGAACTGAATGCGTTGGCGCATCAGGTGATCGCAGCCGCCTTCAGCCCGGACGTCGTCGTGCCAGGGCACACCACCGGCCTGGACGTCGCGTGGTGGATCCAGCAGCGGTTCCACGACATCGGCGTACCACCCTGGTTTCTGTCCACTGTGGACATCCAGCGCCGAGGCGCCGAATTGGGCGACGTACCGGACGACGCGGTGATCGAACGCGGCGACCTGCTGCACTGCGATGTCGGGCTGACGTCGGCTCGACTGCACACGGACACCCAGCAGAACGCCTACGTGCTCGAAGCGGGCGAGTCGGCAGCACCGGCCGGCCTCGTCGCGGCACTCGCGGTCGGGAATCGGATGCAGGACCTCGCGGTCGCGGAGTTCGCCCGGGGCGGCACCGGCAACGAGATCCTTGGTCGCGCCCGCGCCGCGGCCGCCGACGCGGGCATCGACGCGGCCGTCTACTCGCACCCCGTCGGCCTGCACGGCCACGCCGCGGGACCCACGATCGGGATGTGGGACAACCAGGTCTCCGTGCCGGGCAGCGGTGACTACCCGTTGTACGACGACACGATCTACGCCCTCGAACTGTGCACGTACAGCCCGATTCCGGAGTGGAACGACCAGCGGGTGCGGATGGCTCTGGAGCAGGGCATCGCCGTCACCGAGGGGCGAGTGGACTACCTGGACCGCCGACAGCAGGAGTTGCACCTGATCCCGTAGCGCTCGACGCAGGCGTTCCGCGGCATCGGCGAAACCGCCACTACCCTCGATGGATCATGGGGCTGCGCCGAACGCGACAGGCGACCAACGGGGCCGAAGAACGCCCCAAGGGCGAGCGGCGCCGCTGGCAGGTCGCGCGGCAGGTCGGACAGTTCGTCGCACTGGCCGTCCTCGCGGTCGTGCTGGTGGGCGTGGCCACCGCCATCGCCGCCCGCCGGGCCGGTGAGAGCGCAGCCATCGCCGACCGCAGTACCGAGGCGCTGATCAAGGCGCAGAGCCTGGTCGAGCCGGTGATCACCGACGGCCTGCTGACCGCCGAACCTGAGGCTGTTGCCGCGGTCGCCGACGTGATCGAACGCGGCGGGGTCATCGAAGGCGACCTGATCCGGGTCAAGATCTGGACCCCGGAGGGCGTCATCGTCTACTCCGACGAGCTTCGCCTCGAAGGCCGCCAGTTCACCCTGGGCCAAGACGAGCAGAACGCCATCTCCGACGGGTTGATGCAGGCCGACGTCAGTGACCTGGCCGAGCCGGAGAACGAGTTCGAGCGCAACGAGGGCAAGCTGCTGGAGGTCTACCTGCCCGTGCGCACGCCCAGCGGCGAACGGCTGCTCTTCGAGGCCTACTTCAGGTACGACAGCGTGCTGCAGAGCGCCGAGCAGACCTGGCTGGTATTCGGCACGATCGCCGTAGGAGGGCTCATCGCCCTGCAGATCGTTCAGGTTCCGATCGCCTGGTCGCTGGCGAGCCGCCTGCGGCAGCGTCAGCGCGAGCGTGAGGGGCTGCTCCTGCAGGCGTTGGAGGCCTCGGACATCGAGCGCCGGCGGATCGCCGCTGACCTGCACGACGGCGTCGTCCAGGATCTCGCCGGCGTGGCCTACTCCCTGGCCGGCGCCGCTCGATCGGGCGGCAAGGACGAACCCACCGCGACCCTGCTCACGGAGTCGGCCGCCGAAGTCCGCAGCAGCATCACCGCGCTGCGTTCGCTGCTCGTGCAGATCTACCCGCCCAACCTCGCCGAAGAGGGTCTGGTCCCGGTCTTGACCGATCTCCTGAGCCGGGCCGAAGCCCATGGCGTCCGGGCCTCGCTGGATGCCTCCCGACTGAGTCGCCCGGTCCCGGAATCCATAGCCGGGCTGGTCTACCGCACGACACAGGAGGCGCTGCGCAACGTCGTCTCGCACGCTCAGGCGAGCACCGTGGACGTATGGTTGGCCAACGAGGACCACCACGTACTGCTGGAGATCAACGATGACGGGATCGGCTTCGATCCGAACGCCGCTCGCCCCGCGGGTGATCCGCACTTCGGACTTCGTGGCCTCGCCTCTCTGGCCAGCGACGGCGGCGGTTCGCTGACCGTGCAGTCCGCTCCGGGAGAGGGCACCGCCATCAGCCTTAAGCTGCCGCTGCGATGATCAGGATCCTGATCGTCGACGACCACGGCGTCGTACGCCGTGGACTCGAGCAACTGCTCGAGAGCCATCCCGACATGACCGTGGTCGGCGCCGCCGCTGACGGCGAGCAGGCGATCGCCATGGCCGCTGATCTACGTCCCGACGTGATCCTGATGGACCTGTCGATGCCGGTCCTCGAC
>JACCXW010000490.1 GCA_013696785.1 Geodermatophilaceae bacterium
GGTCGAGGATGTGGCTGTCGCAGCCGTGCTGGCTGACCAGCACCTGGGGGCGGAACTCCTCGACCAGCGGCGGCACGACCGCGTGGAAGGCCCGCAGCCAGTGGGCGTCCGTGGTGCCCGGCGGCAGCGCCAGGTTGACGGCCTGACCGTGCGCGGCGGCACCGCCCACGTCCTCGGGAAAACCGGTGCCGGGGAACAGGAACCTGCCGCTCTCGTGCACCGAGACGGTCAGGACCCGTGGATCGTCCCAGAACACCCGCTCCACCCCGTCACCGTGGTGGACGTCGATGTCGACGTAGACGATCCGCTCGGCGCCCTGCTCGAGCATCCAGGCGATCGCGATCGCGGGGTCGTTGTACACGCAGAACCCGCTGCCCGCACCGGGCATCGCGTGGTGCAGCCCGCCCGCGACGTTGACGCCGTGCTCGCTCTCGCCGGTCCAGACCGCCCGTGCGGCCTCGAGGGTCGCTCCCGCCACCAGTGCGGCGGCCTCGTGCATCCCCCGGAACGCAGGGGTGTCGGAGGTGCCGATGCCGCGGGAGAGGTCGGCCTGCGCCGGGTCGACCCCGGCAGCCTTCACCGCGTCGACGTACTCCTGCTCGTGCACCAGCAGCAGCTGGTCGTCGGTCGCCGGCTCGGGCCTGGTCAGCGAGACGGTCGGCAGGTCCAGCACCCCCAGCTCGCGGGCCAGCCGCATCGTGAGGTCGACCCGCAGCGGGTTCAGCGGATGGTCCGCGCCGAAGTCGTAGGCCACCATGGCGTCGTCCCAGGGCACCCGCACCGACGCACTCATGCGGGCACGCTACCCGGACGCCGCGCCGGCCATCCCCGGCTGTCACTCGGTGCGCAAGGCCACCACCGGGTCGAGCCGGCCGGCCCTGCGCGCGGGCGCCACCCCGAAGAAGATGCCGACCGCTGCCGAGACCGCGAAGGCCAGCACCGGCGACCACCACGCGATCACCGCCGGCAGCGGCGAGACGCCGGCCACCAGCAGCGAGGACCCCACCCCCAGCCCGATCCCGATCAGGCCGCCGACGACGCAGAGCAGCACCGCCTCGATGAGGAACTGCAGCAGGATGTCGCGCTGCCGGGCGCCCAGGGCCTTGCGCAGGCCGATCTCGCGGGTCCGCTCCCGGACGCTGACCAGCATGATGTTCGAGACGCCGACGCCGCCGACGAGCAGCGAGATGGCGGCGATCGCGGCGAGGACCAGGGTCAGCAGACCGAGGATCCGGCCGATGGTGCCGAGGATCTGGGTTTGGGTGACCGCCGAGAACTCCTCGCCGTCGTACTTGTCCTGCAGGGCCGCGGTGAGCCGGGACTGAAGCGGCTCCACGTCCTCGGCCCGCGGCGCCTTGACGGCCAGCGCGTCGATCCGGTCGACGCCGAACAGCCGTTGCGCGGCGGTCACCGGGATGTGCACCTCGGTGTCGCGGTCGACGCCGAAGGTCGAGCCGACCTCGGCGAACACCCCGATGACGCGGAACCGGACGCCCGCGATCGTGACCTGGCGACCCAGCGGGTCGACGTCGCCGAACACCCGGCGTACGACGGTGGAGCCGAGCACGGCGACCCGGCGGCGGGTGTCGACGTCGGCCCCGGTGATGTACTCGCCCCGCGCGAGCGGGCGGTCGAACACGTTGGGCACGTTCTCGTTCACCCCGTTGACGGTCACGAAGGTCTCCTGCCGCCCGACGCCGACCGTCTCGCCGGACGCGACCGACACCGCGACCCGGCGGTCGTCGCCGACCACCCGGCCGAGCAGGTCGACGTCGTCGAGGGAGAGCCGGCTGATCGACGGCGCCGAGCCGAGCTCGAACTTCCCGGGCACCACGATGATGATGTTCGAGCCGAGGCCCTCGACCTGCTGCTCGACCTCCTGCTTGGCGCCGCTGCCCAGCGCCACCAGCACGACGACGGCGGCGACGCCGATGACGACGCCGAGCATCGTGAGCGCGCTGCGCAGCCGGTTGGCCACCAGCGCACCGAGGGCCACCCGGAACGCCTCGCCGGCCCTCACCCGGGGTCCCCTGTCGACCCGTGCTCGATCAGGCCGTCCCGGACCCTGATGCGCCGCCGGG
>JACCXW010000492.1 GCA_013696785.1 Geodermatophilaceae bacterium
GTCGTTCCCTGATCGTGTCATGCGTGCGCGGAACTTTCAGCGCGGAATCCGCTTTCTCCCGGTGACACCGGGCCGAGGGACGGGCCGGCGAGTCGGCCCGGAGGCCGCGACCGTGGCCTCCGACAACAGTTCATGCAAGGAGCAAGACAAGTGGCACAAGGCACCGTGAAGTGGTTCAACGCCGAAAAGGGTTTCGGCTTCATCTCTGTAGACGGCGGCGGCGCCGACGTCTTCGTGCACTACTCGGCGATCGAGGCGGACGGCTACCGTAGCCTCGACGAGGGTCAGCGCGTGGAGTTCGAGGTCACGCAGGGCCAGAAGGGTCCGCAGGCGGAGAAGGTCCACCCCGTCTGATCGGCTCGACACACTGACCCGTTCGCGGGTCACGCAGCACACCTCAGAGCGCCCGGACGGTTCGCCGTCCGGGCGCTTTGCGTGTGCCCGGCCCAAAGGAGCGGGCGTGCGCCCCTCAGCGCATCCGTGGTTGCCCGGCGTACACCCGAGTCAAGCTGCTGACGAGCCCGACCTGTACGACGTGGAGAACGACGCGGTCGATCCAGGCCGCCTAATCGAGTCGGCCATGTGGGCGATCGCTCCCTGGACCGATCGCATCGTGCTCGATCTCGGCTGCGGCACGGGCTATCACCTGCCCCGCTTCGCCGAGGCTGCCCGACATGTGATCGGCGTGGAGCCCCATGCCGGCCTGCGGCTGCGGGCGATGCGGCGGGTCGTCGACGAGGGCCTGAGCAACGCCAGCGTGTTGCTCGGAGCGGCCGAAGCGGTACCGCTGGGCGACCACAGCGTGGACATTGTCCACGCCCGCTTCGCCTTCTTCATGGGACCCGAATGCGCGCCCGGGATCGCCGAGGTGCGCAGGCTGCTCCGACCCGGCGGAACGTTCTTCGTGATCGAGAACGACTATCGCGAGGGCCGGTTCGCGGACTGGCTACGCCGCTCGTGGCGACCCGGTTTCGACGCCGACGCAGACGACGCGTTCTGGCGCGACCAGGGCTTCGGCTGTACCTCGATCCCGAGTGAGTGGCGCTTCACCCGCCGCCGTGACCTCGAGGCGGTCGTCCGGTTGGAGTTCCGCCAATACGCCGATGCCCTGCTCGCCGAGCACGAGGGTCTCAACGTGGACTACCGGTACCGACTGTTGCACCGCACGGTGACCTAGCCGTGGGATCCCGCTCAGCAATTACGCTGCATCGGTGAAGTCGTGTGCGCGGGCCGGTCCGGATGGCTGACCGCGTCGACGGTCGCGCCCCTGCTGCCACTGACTACGTCGTCGACGACGCGGATTGGTATGCCCGCGACCTCGCCGGCCACACGGCCGAGCGGACGACGTTTCTACGCGCCGATCTCACCGAGGTGGTCTCCGACGGTGGCAGCGTCTTCATCGACTGCCTGTTCCGGGACGCCCGATTCAACCTGGCCGCGTTCACCGCGGCAGCATTCCTCAACTGCACTTTCACCGGATGCAAGTTCTTCGCGGCCGCCTTCGCCGATTGCAAGTTCGTCGGCAGCATGTTCCAGCGGTGTGACTTCGCGCAGCTGAACGTCGTCGGCGGCGACTGGTCCTTCGTCGGCCTGGCCGGGGCAGATCTGCGTACGGCGACCCTGCGCGGTGTGCGCATGCACGAGGCCGACCTGACAGGCGCCAGCTGCAACGGCGCGATCCTGAGAGACGTGGACCTCGCCGGGGCCTCGACCGGCAAGTCCAATTTCGCCACCGCTGACCTGCGCGGCTCGGACCTGTCCACGTTCGATCCCTGGTCCGTCGACCTCGCGGGTGCGGTCATCGACGGGCGGCAGGCCGTGACCATCGCCACCAACCTCGGACTCGATGTTCGCGCCGACGCGGACTGAGCCGGGTCCGGCTCGACGGAGTTGGCGGCGGACCGGGTCCGGCGGCGCTACCGATCGGTGAGTGCGAGCCTGCCCGCGAGAGCGGCGAACGAGCCGGCGAAGACCCGCCGCATCCACAACACGACTGCCAGCCTCGAGATCACGTGGTTGCGGACCGCGGCGGCGAATACGCCGTAGCCGACGAAGACCACGAACGTGACAAGCATGAAGACCGCGCTGAGCCCCAGCATGCGCAGGAAGGCGGCAGGCTCGCTGGTATTCACGAACTGCGGCAGGAACGCGAAGAAGAAGATGGTCAGCTTCGGATTGAGGATGTTGATGAGGACGCCGGAGGTGATGATCTTGGCTGCGGACCGCGGTGCCGTCTCCTCGACCGCGAGCGCTCCCTTGTCCCGCAGGGTGGTCCAGGCCATGTAGAGGAGGTAGACCACGCCGAGATACTTGAGCACGTGGAACCCGAGGGCGCTCGTGTGCAGCAGCGCCGCAAGACCGGTGATCGCGGCCAGCATGTGCGGGAGGATTCCCAGGGTGCAGCCGAGCGCGGCCACGACGCTGGTGCGGGCGCCGCGGGACAGGCCGGCGGCCAGGGTGTAGAGGACACCGGTACCGGGCGTCGCGACGATGACGAGTGTCGTCAACAGGAACTCGATGCTCACGGCGTCCTCTCCGGCAAGGGTCCCGCGGGGCGCTTTGTGCGCGCCACCATAGTCCGGGCGGCGGGATCGGCCTGCCTAGGTTCTGACCTCCGCCGCGCGTAGCGGGGTCTGCCGCAGCAGCCGGAACCCGAGCTGGACCATCGGGCCGATCAGCAGCACCGACACGACCGTCCCGATGCCGACCGCTCCGCCGAGCAGCCACCCGAGGAGGAACGCCGTGCCCTCGGTGATCGTGCGGGCCAGGAAGATCGGCGCGTGCAGCCGCCGATGCACGGCGAGCATCAGGCTGTCCCGTGGGCCCGAACCCAGGTGCGCGCCGATGTACAGCGCGCTGCCGACGCCGATGACCGCCAGCCCCCCGACGAGCAACACCAGCCGCGCGATCCACGGCCACCGGTCGGCGGCGCCGAGGAATCCGACCCGCAGGAGGATCTCGATCACGGCCCCGATCAGGAGCGTGTTCAGCACGGTGCCGAGCCCGGGGCGGGTGCCGAGAAGCATCGCAAGCAGCAGCACACCCGCGCTGACAAGCACCGAGGCGGTGCCGAAACCGATCGAGGCCAGTTCGCTGACAGCTGAGTGCAGGACGTCCCAGGGTGCCAGCCCGAGCTCGGCCTGGACCGTCAGAGTCACCCCTACGGCGAACAGCAGCAGCCCGAGCAGCAACTTGGCCAGCCGGTAGGTCACTGCACTGAGGCTACGGAGCGGTGCGACAACGCAGCCGTGAGGCCGCGCGCCGTGGCCAAGACAACGCAGCTGCCGCGAGCGCAGGTAGCGTCCAGGCGTGCCGCCAGAGCTGTCCGAACCGGGCCTCCCCCTCGTCGTCGTCGACATCGACGGGGTCGTCGCGGACGTGAGCCACCGGCTGTACCTGCTCGATCGCCGGCCGCGCCGATGGGACGAGTTCTTCGCCGCGGCCGCCGACGACCCACCACTTCCTGAGGGAGTGGCGCTCGTGACCGAGCTGCCGGGCGATCATGCGCTCTGCTGGCTGACCGGTCGGCCGGAGCGCAACCGGGCCATCACCGAGGAGTGGCTGTCCCGGCACGGGATGCCGGCTGGGCCGCTGCTGATGCGTGCGGACCCCGATCGGCGCCCCGCCCGGGAGGCCAAGCGCGATCATCTGCGCGCGCTGCGGCGTACGCACCGGATCGCCCTGGTCGTCGACGATGATCCGGCCGTCATCACGATGCTCACCGAGGACGGCCTGCCGCATCTACTCGCGGACTGGTTGCCCTACAGCCCGAGGCTGAATCAGGCGCAGGAGCGGCAGGGACGGACGTGATTGCGCACCCCGGCGTACCGTTGACGGCACAATCAGTAGCGGCGTTGTCAGATGCTGCCGATTGCTCATGCGAGTGTCGTTCCGAATTCGTGGACGATCAGGCGTCCCATCAGTCACACTGACCTGCGGACCACAGTCCGTGGTCCGCGAGCTCCAGCTACACCAGAGAGAAGACCACGATGTCTCCGCACCACACGGATTGTCCGCCCGCTGACAGTCCCGACCGCGACGCTGCCCACGTCGTATCCAGTCATCCGGAGCAGGGCTGGTCCCTGCTCTGCAACGGGGTTGTCTTGTTCGACGACAACGGGGAGATCCTGCCCGACCGCAGCGTCATCGCCTCCCGTCGACCCGCTGCCGCGCATCACGCCGCTTAGCCACACCAGCGTCACCGCAACCGCCTCAGGGCCGGTAGCGGACCCAGCCGCCCGGCCCGCCCGGACGGCTGCTCGCTGTCAGCTCTCATAGGCGTCGGGCGGCGGGCAGCTGCAGACCAGATTCCGGTCCCCGTACGCGCCGTCTATCCGGCGCACCGGCGGCCAGTACTTGGCCTCCCGAACCGACTCCACCGGGTACGCCGCCTGCTCGCGGGTGTACCCGTGCTCCCACGACCCGGCCAGCATCGCCGCGGTATGCGGTGCACCACGCAGCGGGTTGTCGGTGCGGTCCAACATCTCCGACGCGACCTGCTCGATCTCCGCGCGGATCGCGACCATCGCCGCGACGAAACGATCCAGCTCGGCCAGATCCTCGGACTCCGTCGGTTCGATCATCAACGTGCCGGCCACCGGGAAGCTCATCGTCGGCGCGTGGAATCCGTAGTCGATCAGCCTCTTGGCGACGTCTTCCACCGTCACGCCCGTCTGCGCGGTGATCGGCCGCAGGTCCACGATGCACTCGTGCGCGACCATCCCGTTTGCGCCGGTGTAGAGCACCGGGAAGTGCTCCGCGAGCCTCGTCGCGAGGTAGTTGGCGGACAGGATCGCGGTCTCGGTGGCCTGCCTGAGACCGTCCGGGCCCATCAGCCGGACGTACGCCCATGAGATCGGCAGGATGCCGGCCGAGCCCCATGGCGCCCCCGTAACCGGCCCGGGCCCGGTCTCCGGACCTGCGGCGGGGGTGAGTGGATGGTTCGGCAGGTACGGCGCGAGGTGGGCGCGGACACCGATCGGGCCCACGCCCGGACCTCCGCCACCGTGCGGGATGCAGAACGTCTTGTGCAGGTTCAGGTGGCTGACATCCGCCCCGAAATGCCCGGGCTTGGCCAGGCCGACCAGAGCGTTGAGGTTGGCGCCGTCGACGTACACCTGGCCGCCGGCCTCGTGGACGGACGCGCAGATGTCTCCGATCGTCTCCTCGAACACCCCGTGCGTCGACGGGTACGTCGCCATGATCGCGGCGAGCTGGTCGCTGTGCGCCTCGATCTTGGCGTGCAGGTCGGCCAGGTCGACGTTGCCTTGCTCGTCGCACGCCACAACGACCACCCGCAGCCCGGCCAGGACGGCGCTGGCGGCGTTGGTGCCGTGCGCGCTGGACGGGATCAGGCAGACGTCGCGCTGATCGTCTCCGTTGGCCTGGTGGTAGCAGCGGATCGCGAGCAGGCCCGCAAGCTCCCCTTGAGACCCGGCGTTCGGTTGGACGCTGACGGCGTCGTAGCCGGTGAGCTCGGCCAGCCAGCGCTCCAGATCGCTGATCAGGGTGCGGTACCCGGCCGTCTGCTCAGTCGGTGCGAACGGGTGGATGGCGCTGAACTCCGGCCAGGTGATGGCGGCCATCTCAGTGGTCGCGTTCAGCTTCATGGTGCAGGAACCGAGCGGGATCATCGACCGGTCCAGCGCGATGTCCTTGTCGGCCAGCCGCCGCAGGTAGCGCAGCATGCCGGTCTCGGAGTGGTGGGTCCGGAAGACCGGATGGGTGAGGAAGTCGGTCTCCCGCCTGAGTACGGCCGGCAGCGCGTCGGCGGTCGCCGCGTCCAAGTCATCCACGTCGGACACCGCGACGCCGAAGGCATCCCAGACGGCGCTCAGCTCGGCCCGGGTCGTGGTCTCGTCGCAGGCGATCCCGACGTGGTCGGCGTTGACAGGGCGCAGGTTGATGCCACGCTCCCCGGCGGCCGCGACCACGGCGTCCGCGCGACCGGGCACCTCGGCCAGCACCGTGTCGAAGAAGGCGTCGTGGACGACGTGCACGCCGGCTGCCCTGAACCCCGCCGCGAGCACCGCGGCGTAGCGATGCACCCTCATGGCGATGGTGCGCAGCCCGTCGGGGCCGTGGTAGACGGCGTACATCCCGGCCATGACGGCCAGCAGGACCTGCGCCGTACAGATGTTGCTGGTCGCCTTTTCGCGCCGGATGTGCTGCTCGCGGGTCTGCAGCGCCAGCCGGTACGCCGGGTCGCCGGCGGCATCGACCGATACCCCGACCAGCCGGCCGGGCATGGACCGGGCCAACTTCTCCCGTACGGACATGTAGCCGGCGTGCGGCCCGCCGAACGCCAGCGGTACGCCGAAGCGCTGCGTCGTCCCGATGGCGACGTCGGCTCCCAGCTCACCCGGCGGGCGCAGCAGCGTCAGGGCGAGCAGGTCGGCGGCGACGGCGACGAGTGCCGCTCGCTCGTGCGCGGCATCGATCAGAGCGGGTAGGTCACGCACAGCCCCGTCCGCGCCGGGGTACTGCAGCAGGACACCGAAGAAGTCCCCGTCCGGCATCCCGGCATCCAGGTCGGCGACTGTGAGGTCGATACCGAGCGGCTGGGCGCGGGTCCGCAGTACCGCGATGGTCTGCGGCAGGCACTGGCTGTCGACAAGGAAACCGCCGCTGCTGGTCTTGTTGGCCCGCCGGGTCAATGTCATGGCTTCCGCGGCGGCGCTCGCCTCGTCGAGCAGTGAGGAGTTCGAGATCGGGAGTCCGGTCAGGTCGCTGACCATCGTCTGGAAGTTCAGCAGCGCCTCCAGCCGGCCCTGGCTGATCTCGGGCTGGTAGGGCGTATAGGCGGTGTACCACGCCGGGTTCTCCAGCACGTTTCGGGCGATCACCGCGGGCGTGTGGGTGCCGTAGTAGCCCAGCCCGATCATCGGCGTCAGCACCGCATTTCGGTCGGCCAGGTCGCGCAGGGCGGCGATGACCTCCGGCTCGGTGGCCGCCGCCGGAACGCTGAGATCCTCGAATGTGCGGATGGACTTCGGTACGGCGGCGTCGATCAGGTCGGCGATGCCGGCGTACCCGACCACGTCCAGCATCCGCTGCTGCTCGTCGGGGTCCGGGCCGATGTGCCGGGTGCGAAAAGGCGCCGCCGATTCCAGCTCGGAAAGCGACGGGGTAGGCGGGCTCGGCATCGGCGTGGCCTCCAGAGGGCGACGGTGGCGCCCGGGGTGCCGGACGCTCGTCCCCCTCTGTCCGCGCACGTCCAGAGTCGCCTGCTCCGCGCGGTCCGTTGGCCTGAGAGGTTCCGGGGTGTTGCCCCTTCGGCGCGCACCACTGGCAGTGGTGGACTCTCCCGCGCGGCGTCGTCAGCCCGGTCAGGTTACACCGCGCAGCATGCAACTCACCGACAGGTGCGGCCAGGAGGCAAACAGCGATCAGTGCCGCCAGCCTCCAGATAGCCGCATCTGCGACCGCCCCCAGGCCTCGCCATGATCATGAGTGTGAATTCGGGGGAAATCCCTGACTGACACTCATGATCATGGCGGGCGGACGCAGGTCAGGCGGACGCAGGTCAGGCGGAGGTGCGACGGCGGCGGCGGGCGGCGAGCTCGTCGGCCGCGCCCAGGTCGATCGCACCGTCGGCGGGCTCGGCCGGCAGCTCGGCCAGCGTCCCGGTCAATTCCTTCCAGGCACCGCTTACCGCGATGCCGAAGACGCCCTGACCGCCCTGGAGCAGATCGACGATCTCCTCTGCAGAGGTGCACTCGTACACCGTCGTCCCATCGGACAGCAGCGTGATGCGGGCCAGGTCCTGGCTGCCGCGCGCCCGCAGGTGCTCCACCGCGGTACGGATGTTCTGCAGCGAAACACCGGTGTCCAGAAGTCGCTTGACGACCTTGAGCACCAGGATGTCCCGGAAGGAGTACAGCCGCTGGCTGCCCGATCCGGCGGCGCCGCGGATGCTCGGCTCGACCAGCTTGGTCCGGGCCCAGTAGTCCAGCTGACGGTAGGTGATGCCAGCCGCGGCGAAGGCGACGGTGCCTCGGTATCCGAGCCGGTCGTCGTCGGGCGAGGGGGCGGCGAACAGCGCCTCCTGGGTGTGCTCCCCCGGCGCCTGGCCGGCCGTCTCGTCGTCCGTCACGTTCGTCCTCCTGGCGCCTCGGACCAGCGGGCGCTCGGTTGGTCGGACACCGGAGTGACACCGTGGTAATTCGAAGGTAGGGATTCGGCAGCGGCCGTGTCAACGCCGACGCCCGGCGTGTCACGACTCTCGACCTCAAGTAGAGGTTTAGGTCATTGCTGATCGCTGGCGAAATCCTCCGGCGTGATCTGGTCGAGGAACTCCCGGAACTTCTCCACCTCGTTCTCGTCCTCGTCGGGAATCGTGATCCCGACCTCGTCGAGGACACTGTCCGCGACGTAGATCGGCGTACCGACCCGCAGGGCGACGGCGATGGCATCCGAGGGCCGCGCGCTCACTGTCGTGGAGCCGGCGAAGACCATGTCGGCGAGATAGAGGCCGTCTTTGAGTTCGGTGATGTGGATCGCCTCCAGGGTGCCTCCGAGAGCCGCGATCACATCCCGGAGCAGGTCGTGGGTCATCGGCCGGGTCGGATGGACACCCTGCTGCTCGAACGCGATGGCGGCCGCCTCGACCGCGCCGATCCAGATCGGTAGGTACCGCTCGCCCTCGGTCTCCTTGAGCAACACGATCGGCTGATTGGCCGGCAGTTCGACGCGGACGCCGACTACCCGGAGTTCCTGCACTGACGGCCTCCTCGACGCAAGGATCGGGCGGTGTGGGCTCGGCGATCCCAGGGATTCGCTGCTCCAAACGTACACGCGCCCGATGCCCGGCACCGGCTGGACCAGCCAGAAACTCAGCCCCCGAGTTCGCCGCGCAGGCCTGCCTTGACCAGCGCCGCGTGCAGGCGAACAGACAAGGCGGACAGCTCCCGGGCCGCCTCCTGCGCGCGCGCCCTGGCTTCGGGTCCGCGTTGGCGCGCGATCGGGGTGATCACCTGCTCGACGAGTCCGATCTCGCGATCGGCGGCGTTACGGAAACCGCGCAGGTGCCTCGCCTCGATGCCGAAGCGCGCCATCTCCTGAACAGTCTTCGCGATGATCAGCGCCTCGGCCTCGTAGTACCCGTTGCGAACCGCGATCAGCCCGTACTGCTCCAACTGCGCCAGTTGATCCTCGGCCAGTCCGGATGCGGTGAGCAGTTCCGCGCGCGACAGCCTGATGTCGTTGGCCTCCCGCAGGAAGTCGTCCGGTCCCGGCAGCGCGCCGGCCAGACTCAACCCCCTCGGCACCCGCGGCGCACCCGGTGACGGGGTGTCGGGCTCCAGCCCGCGGTCGATGGCGTCGAGGTGCTCCTTGATGATCTTCAGGGGCAGGTACTGGTCGCGCTGGGCGGCAAGGACGTAGCGAAGCCGTCGTACGTCGTCGCGAGAGAACTGGCGGTACCCCGAAGGGGTGCGCTCCGGCTGGATCAGCCCCTCCGCCTCGAGGAACCGGATCTTGGAGATCGTCACGTCGGGGAACTCCGGGCGCAACCGGGCCAGAACTTCCCCGATGCTCATGAAAGAACGAGCGGGGTCGCCCATTGCTAGCACCCCGTACGCCGTACCGCCGAGCTCATCAGGTGGCGGCTTCCTCGGTGGCCGAACGGGCCGCGGTGAGGTAGGTGAGACGGAACTTGCCGATCTGCACCTCGTCGCCGCCACTGAGTGAAGCGGAATCGATCGGCTCCCGGTTGACGTACGTGCCGTTCAGGCTGCCCACGTCGTGCACCGAGAAGCCGTTGCCCTCACGCCGGAACTCGACATGCCGGCGGGAAACGGTGACGTCGTCGAGGAAGATGTCGCTGTCCGGGTGCCGCCCGGCCGTGGTCACGTCCTGGTCGAGCAGGAAGCGGCTGCCGGCATTCGGGCCGCGCTTGACCACGAGCAGCGCCGACCCGGCGGGCAGCGACTCCACAGCGCCTGCGTGGGCGGCGTGACTGTCATCTGGAGCCTCCGGGATGTCCCCCGTCTCCTCCACACCGACCTTCGGGATGACCTTGGTCGTCTCCCCTGATGTACGTGGCGCGGCGGCCGGCGTCAGCGACTGACCACAGTTCGAGCAGAAGTGAGCGTCGTCGGGATTCTGATGGCCACACCGGCTGCAATACACGATCGCGACACTAGCCAGGCGACGCGACAAGGGTCAATCGGCACTAGAGGGTGAGCGCTGCACCGGCTTTCTCACCCGGTGCCGCGAGGCCGGATCGGCTAACCGGACCCGATGATCTCGCCGTACGCCGCCGCATCCAGCAGCCCCTCAACCGCTGCCGCGTCCGCGGCGTCGATCTCCACCACCCAGCCCGCACCGAAGGGGTCGGCGTTCACGAGCTCGGGGTTCGCCGACAGCGCCTCGTTGCGCGCGGTGACGGTGCCGGCGACCGGCGCGTACAAGTCGGACACGCTCTTGGTGGACTCCACTTCGCCGAAACTCTGCCCGACCTCGAGGGAGTCGCCGACCTCGGGCAGGGAGACGTAGACGATGTCGCCGAGGCTCTCCTGGGCGTACGCGGTGATCCCGATCCGCACGACGTGGCCGGTGCCGGTCGGCTGCGCCCATTCGTGCTCGGCGGTGTACCTGCGGTCGTCAGGGATCACAGTGGTCCTCTCGCGTCACGAGCGGCGACCTGCCGCCCAGCCTGCCTCAGTCGGACTCAGCAGCCGGTCGAGCGTATTCAGGCTCTTCGATGACCCGCAAGGCAGTGATCGCCACCTCGTCGCGCTGCTCGATCCGAGCCTCGCCACCGGCGCGATTCACGGTGTTGACGACGCCGCCGGGGATGTTCAACGCGGTCTCCAGGGTGGGTGGATCCCCGATCGCAACGATCCGGTACGGCGCCCTGAGCGGCTCGTCGTCGACGACCAGCGAGCCCGGATCTCCGGTCACCGCGGAGGACACCCCGATCCGCACGTCGCCGATCTGGATCGCCTCCGCCCCGGCGGCCCGCAGTTCCTGGATGGCGTCCAGCAGCACCTCGGGTCCGACCTCGCCGTCCGGGTCGGACACGGTGAGCTGGATGCCCGGGCCCTGGGCCGGCACCGTCCCCGCCAGGATCGCCAGCTGCTCCTCCCGCAGCTGGGCCTCCTCCAGGGCGGTCTCCGCCTGATTTCCACCGGTGGCGAGCTCGTCGCGGGTGTCCTCCTGGGTGCCGATGTCCTGGCGCAGCCGGTCCTCGCGCGCGGACAGGTCATCGAGGATGCGCACCAGTTCGTCCTGCCGGGCGGCGCCGAGGCCCGATGTCGCCGAGGTGGTCCGGACCTGCACCGCGAGGGCGAAGCCGAGCAGCAGGCACAGGACGCCGATGAGCAGGCTGGCCCGCCGCCGGCTCGTGCTCGGCTGGTCACTCGGCTGGTCAGGCTCCGGCAGCTCAGGCAGCTCAGGCTGCTCAGGCTCAGGCCGGTCAGGCAGCGGCTGTTCAGGCATGGAACACGTGCCGGCGGATCGCGGCGGCATTGCCGAATATGCGGATGCCGAGGACGACGACTACCGCTGTCGACAGCTGTCCGCCGACGCCGAGCTTGTCGCCGAGGAAGACCACCAGCGCCGCAACGAGGACGTTCGACACGAAGGACACCACGAACACCTTGGCGTCGAAGATGCCGTCCAGGCGCGCCCGGATGCCGCCGAAGACCGCGTCCAGGGCCGCGACGACGGCGATCGGCAGGTAGGGCTGCAGCCACAGCGGCACCGTGGGATCGAGGAACAGGCCGAGCGCCACTCCGACGACGAGCGCGAACGCCGGGATCATCTTGGCCCCCCGAACCTCGGTGTCGACGTGCTCTCGGCGTAGCGCAGGTCGTAGTCGGTGGCCGCGGCCAGCGACAGCTCCTCGGCTCGCGCCAGGTCGAACCCGATGCCGTAGAGCTGTCGGTAGGCGTCATAGCGCCCGGCCGTCTCGGACCCGGCGAAGCGAGGTACCAGCAGGTCGGGATCGCCGATCGCCTCGACCAGGTAGGGGCTGGCGACGGGCCGGAAGTCGACGAGGATGGCTTCTCCGGCGGTGCGGATGGAGCTGGTCGGCGCGAGCCGCTCGCCGTCGACGGAGATCGCCTCGGCGCCGGCCGCCCACAGCGCGTTCACGACCGCCTGCACGTCGATGTCCAGTACCAGTCCGGCCTCGGGCACGGCCTCGGTGGGCTCGCCGGTAACGGGATCCGTGCTCTCCTCAGGTGGGGCGTCGGACAGGGTGACGACCAGCCCGGGACCGTCGACGGCGACCACTGCGGTGGCGGTCTCCAGCTGCCGGACCAGCGCCGACTGACGGCGCCCCTCCTGGGTGGCGGCCAGGGCATCGTCGACGGCTTCGGCCACACCCGCGCGCAGTTCCTCCAGCCGATCCTGCAGCTGCGCGCTGCGCGCGGACTCCCGCTGCACGTCGGCGAGTAGAGCGAGCCGAGCCCGTTCGCTGCTCGGCGCCTCCGCTCGGGTGTCGGAGTACGCGACGCCGAGAACCATCCCGAGGACGAGCACACAGCCGACCACCAGTGGCAGCGTCTGCGACCGGGCGGTCTCGCCCCGTTCACCGCGCCGGGCCGCCGCCTCGGCGTACGCCGGGTCGAGGGTGTCATCGAGCAGGGAGGACAGCATCGCCGCCGTCGTGGACCCGCTCTTCGGCCGGTGACTGCTCACTGCCACCCGACCTCCTCGCCCGTCGCGGCGCACGGGCGACGCCGGTCACGGCGCTCGGGCACGATCGCCGAAAGAACACCGGGACAGCGAGGCTACCCGGTTCGGGTCTCCCGCCGGGCCGCCCCGACGAGCTGCCCGACCTGGAACAGGTAGAGCAGGCCAGACCACAGGTACAGGCCGACCCCCCACGCCGTGAAGGCATAGGCCAGCGGCGCCGCGACCGCGGCCACCGACCCGTTCCCGTCAGCGACCAGCAGCAACGGGAACGCGTACAGCAGGTTGAACGTCGCCGCCTTGCCGAGGTAGTGCACCTGCAGCGGGGGGTACCGGTAGTAGCGAAGCAGTGGCAGGCACAGCCCCAGAATCAGGTCGCGGCCGAGAATGACGACCGCGAGCCACAGCGGAATCACGTCTCGCACGACGAATGCGACCAGCGTGCTGATGATGTAGAGCCGGTCGGCCAGCGGGTCGAGCAGGACCCCCAGCTTGCTCGTCTGGCCGAGGCGCCGGGCCAACATGCCGTCCAGGTAGTCGGTGACACCGGCCACCATGAGGACGCCTATCGCGGCGACATCCCATTCGGGACCGAGCAACAACCAAAGGAAGAGCGGTACGCCGAGCAACCGGGCGAAACTCAGGACGTTGGGGACGGTGAGGACGCGGTCGGACAGCAGCTCGCCCGGCCGCGGGATGCCTGCCTCGCTCAGCTACTCCCCCGGGCTCTCGAACTTGAACGAGACCTTCAGCCGGGCGCGGTAGGCGACGACCTGACCCTCCTCGATCTGCATGTCCAGCTCGACGACCTCGGCGATACGCAGGTCGCGGATGGTCCGGCCTGCCGTGGCGACCGCCGCGCTGGCTGCCTTCTCCCAGGACTCGCTGCTCGTGCCGACCAGTTCGGTGACCCGGTAGACGCTCTCGGCCATGGCTGCTCCTTCGATGCTGTGGGGGTGTGGGGTCAACCTGCTCCGAGCGCTGGCCGGGTGTCAACTCCGCCACTGAACAACCCCGTCACCGGAGTTCCGCCGGTGGGTCCTGAGCCGTGGCCAGCCTCCGCTGGACCCAGGCGACGTCATGCCACCCGCCGTGCTTCCAGCCGATGCGCCGGTAGGTTCCGACGGGCTCGAAGCCCATGACGCGGTGCAGGGCGACGCTGGCGTCGTTCGGGAGCGTCATACCCGGAGGCGTCCCGAACCAAACCATCACTTCTGTTCATGACCACCGCCGCAGCCTCCCCAACGGCGCCTAGCCAGCGCTGCTGACCCGTTGTCGGGCGGCCCGATCCAGGCCTTCCAGGAAGGAGGCCATCGCCGCCCGCCCGCCGGTGTCCGTCCACTGCCGGTGTACGTCGGCGTCGTCGCGCTCGGTGCGCTCGGCGATGAGCGTCTCCGCCGGAGCGTGCAGCTGGCGCTTGGTCAACGCGAACGTCTCCGGCGCGATCGCGGCCAGCCGGCCCGCCCACTCGACGGCATCCTCGAGCAGCCGCCCCGGTGGGCAGAGCCGGTGCACCAGCCCCATCGCGTGAGCCTGCTGTGGGTCCAGGAGCTCGGCGAACATCGCCAGCGGATGGGTGGCGGAGCCGACGGCGTACCGGACGATCTCCACGGCGGCCGTCGGGAACGGGACGCCGACCCGCAACTCGGTGAGCCCGATCGATCCACCGGACATCAGCCGGGCGTCGGCGGCGGCCGCCAGCACGCAGCCGCCGGCGATGGCATGGCCGTTCATCGCCGCGACGACGGGCCGCGGGTGCCGGAAGACGGCGAGCAGCGCGCGGCTGAGCGCTGAGAGAAACGCATCGGTGTGCCGGGCATCGCTGTTGACGATCCGGCGCAGGTCGACGCCCGCGGAGAAGCTCGAGCCGGTGCCGGTGAGGACGACGGCAGCATCGGTGAGTCCGTCCATGGTCTCGGCAAGGAGCGTCAAAAGTTCCAGGTCGAGCACGTTGACCTTGCCGTGCTCCATCCGGAGCACGGTGACACCGGCGCGCTGCTGGACGTGCAGCATCGGCGGACGGCCACCGCTGTTCCTGTCGGTACCACCTGAAAGGCTTTCGGCACTGGTCACACCGGGATTGTCACACCCGCAACAGTCACAGCGCGCATGTCACATCGCGCATCTCAGAGAGGGTCAGAACATGCCTGGACAGGTTCCTCCGGTCACCGACGAACGCGACGGTCTGCTGCGCTATGTCGCCATGCAGCGCGACCTCGTGCGCACCGCCGCGTTCGGGCTGACCGACGAGCAGGCGCGGCTCGCGCCGACCGCGAGCGCGCTCACTATCGGTGGGTTGATCAAGCACCTCGCGAGTACGGAGACCCGCTGGGCCGACATGATCGCGCAGACGCAGCAGGACACCGACATCGAATCGGCCACCGCGGACTACGGCGCGGACTTCAGGATGGGCGAGGGCGAGAAGCTGGACACCTTGCTGGAGCGCTACACCGAGGTGGCCGCAAGGACGGAGTCAGTCATTGCCGGCGTCGCCGATCTGGGCCAGCCGGTGCCGGTGCCGAAGGGCGTCCCGTGGTTCCCCGACGACGTGGACGCCTGGTCGGTGCGGTGGGTGCTGCTGCACCTGATCGAGGAGATCGCCCGGCACGCCGGCCATGCCGACATCATCAGGGAGTCCATCGACGGAGCGACGGCGTACGAGCTGATGGCCGCGGCCGAAGGCTGGCCCGCCACCGATTGGCTCACCCCGTGGTCGGGCGACCAGGTCTGAGCGGCACCGCTGGGCGCGGATCGTCGGCAAGCATGGACATGACGATCGCGTCGACCCACTGCCCGTCCCAGTGCAACGCGTCCCGCCGCTTTCCACCTATCCGGCCGACCAGCCGGACCAGGCCGAGGGCGTGACGACCAACAGCGGCCCGTCAAGAACCGCGTTCGCATAGGCCGGGTACTTGGCCCGGAGCGCGACCACCGCGGCCGGGTACGCGTCGACGACGACAGCGACGCCGTCGACGCGGACCCACCACAGCCGTTCCCAGTCCTCGTCGTAGCTGTCGACCAGTATGCCGACCCGTGGATCGCGGCGGACATCGTCGAGGCGGGCCAGCCGCACGGACGCCTTGGGTTTGACCGTGTCGACGGCCGAGCAGATCAGCCCGTCCACCACCGCGAATGTGATCGGCACCAGCCGCGGCGTCCCGTCGGGACGGATCGTTGCCAACCGGGCGACCGGAGCGCCGGTGAGCCGCGCGTTCAGGTCGGCCGGGTCACGCAGCCGCGGCATGAAGCCGGCGCGCAGTCTCGGCAACGTGCCGCAGGGCGTCTTCTCGCGGCAGCGTCGGGAGAAGGTGCAGGATCCGGTCGACACCCATCGCGGCGAAGCGGTCAACCGTCTCCGGTTTCGTGGAGCCGCCGTAC
>JACCXW010000493.1 GCA_013696785.1 Geodermatophilaceae bacterium
GGTCCGAGCGAAGACATCACCTTGCCGGTGCCGTCGGCGCGGCCTTGCTCGAGTCCATGCTGCAACGGCGGTGGCTGGTGGCCGGCCAGCAGCCGCGAGCCCTGCGGGTCACCCGTGCCGGGTATGACGGCATCGAGCGGACATTCGGATTCGATCCACACCGCGTCGAGGCACACCGCGTCGATCCTGGCGCGGTCGGCAACGGTTTGGACGCGTAGAGCGACGTAGTGCCCGACGATCGCAACTTGCTGCGCTAATGTGCAGCCGTCGACCCCAGCGCTCGCGCACGATTCGCGGGACCTGCTGCTGAGCGGGGTCGGTGGTGTAACCCAGCCGCGTCCTCCTGCCGTACACGGGGTCGGGGTAGGGCAGTGTCCGACGAGAGGGTCACCCGGCGACGAGGCCGGAGTGAGCCAGGGGAGATTGGCTGTGAATACGACCGCCGACGATGAGCAGGCGACTGAGCTGGGCTCGGGACCGCGGCGCGATATCCAGGGCCTGCGAGCGGTCGCTCTCGTCCTGATCCTGCTGAGCAGCCTCGGGGTCTCCCAGTTCTCGGCGGGTTTCGTCGGCATCGACGTGTTCTTCGTGCTCACCGGGTTCTTCATCACCGGCCTGCTCGTCCGGGAGGCGAACGAGCGACGGAACATCGACGTACTCGAGTTCCTCGCCCGCCGGGCCCGCCGGCTGCTCCCGATGGCCACCCTGGTCCTGCTCGTCACCCTGGTGGCGTCCTTCGTGCTCTTCGACGACGACGATCGGATCGGGTCGACGGCCACCGAGGCGCTCTGGGCGTCCGGCCTGGTGGCGAACTGGAAGTACTTTCTCAACGGCGACGGCTACTTCGAGATCTTCCCCACATCGCCGGTCCAGCACTTCTGGGCGGTGTCGGTCGGCGGCCAGTTCACGTTGCTGTGGCCGCTCCTGCTGTTGCTCATCCTCTTCATCGGCGCCCGCCGGGCACCGTTCCAGCGCAAGTACATCCACCGGCCGTCGGCACGGCGGGCCGGACTGCTCGTCGCGGTGATCAGCCTGGTTGGCGTCGCGTCCCTGCTGCTCGCGGTGATGTCAGCCGAATCGGGGGGAGTCGCGTACTTCTCCATCCTGACCCGGTTGTGGGAATTCGTCGCCGGTGCGCTGCTGGTCCTCGGCGTGGATCGACTGGGATCCCTGCCAGGACCTGCCAAGGCGGCGATGTCCTGGCTGGGGCTCGCCGGGATCGTCGCCGCCGCCGTCGTCTTCGACCAGGATGCGCCCTTTCCGGGTACGCCGGCGCTGTTGCCGGTGCTCGCCACCATCCTCGTCCTCGTCGGTGGCGTCGACGGTCCGCGCTACGGTGCCGGCGGGCTGCTCTCGCTCGCTCCGCTGACGTGGCTGGGTGACCGCTCGTACGGCATATATCTGTGGCACCTACCCGCGCTCGTCTTCGCCGCTGAGTACGTCGACCAGGATCTCAACCTGTTAGAGGGCACGGTCATCACGCTTGGCGTGGTGGCGCTGTCCGCCGTCACCTATGCACTCATCGAACGACCGTTGCGGACCGGCGCGCCGTTCAACCGGGGCAAGGTGGGCCTCGTGCTGGGGCCGGTGTCAGTCGCTGTCGTGACCGTCGTCGTGCTCGTGTCCCAGGACGCGATCACCGCCGCACCGACGATAGCGGGCGATCCGCCCCCGATTTCGACATCGACGGCACCGACGTCCACAGCGCCTCCCACCACGCCGCCGACGCCGGCCCAGGTGATCGCCGACGGGGTACTGCAGACGGTCCTGGCCGCAGACAGCGGAGACTCTGTCTCGACGCGGATCACCGACAGGCTGGGCGGCCTCGCCGCCGACACTTGGACCGATGACACGCCATGCATATCCGCGTTCGGGTCGACGACGAGCGATGTCTGTTTCTACGGCCCCGAGAACGCCGAGCAGACGATGGTGATCTTCGGCGACGCGCACGCCGCTATGTGGGTCCCGACGCTGCGGCAGATCGCGGCGGACAGCGGCTGGAAGTTCTACTACTTCGTCAAGGAGAGCTGCACGTCCTCGGGCGCCAGGCTGCTGGACGCGGTCCGGCAGAACCGGGAGGCCGAGTGCGACTCCTGGCGGGATTGGGCGATCGACCAGATCATCGGCCTGGCCCCGGACCTCACCATCCTGGCGAACAACGGCACCGTCGCGATCACCGGAGAGGGCGACGACCGGCTCACCGCGGACGAGCAGACGGCGGCGTGGGAAGCCGGCATGCTGGAGACCCTGCAGACCTTCGGAGAGCTGCCGCGCGTCGTGGCATTCAGCCAGGCCCCGGTCGGGCCCGACGACCCGGTCGTCTGCCTGGACCAGGAGAACGTGCTGCTCTCCGCCTGCACGTTCCTCTTCGGTCGTGCCGCCGATGCCACCAACAACGCCACCCAGCGTGCGGTGGCAACCAGCGGGTCGGAGTACCTCGATGTGACGCCGTTCCTGTGCGCGGGGAACAAGTGTCCGCCGATCAACCTGGCCGACATCATGTACTCCGCCCAGGGCCAGCTGACCCGAAGCTATGCCGTGAAACTGGCCCCCGCCATCGCCTACGGACTTGGTATCAGCTGAGTCCCGATGCCGCGGGCTAGATCCAGCCGTGCTCCGCGATGAAGTCACGGATGTACTCGGCCAGCACCCGGTAGCCCTCGGAGTTCAGGTGCCCCTGCGCACTGGGATCCCGCAACGATGTCGGGGGTACGTCGTTGGCGATGTCGGTCTCGTCCTGGTCGGTGGCCTCGATGCCAGCGGCGTCCAGTCCCTCGTCGATGAGCCAGCGGCGTACGTCGAGGTAGTGGTCGGGGCCGTAAGCCTCCTCGAGCGCCGGGTTCACGAATTCGACGCCCTCCTGGTAGAAGGGCGTGCCCTTCTCCGCGCCCGTCCCGTTGGAGAGTCCGAGCACGAGATAGTTCCCGCCGTCCTCGACGTAGTCGACCATTGTGGCGATGTTGTCGAGGAGCTCCTGGCCGCCGCCGAGGCGGATGTCGTTGTGCCCGGCCCAGATGATGGTGCCGGCGTCCCTGTTGGCCTCGCCGATGTCGGTGATGAACGGCGTGCCGTCCGGAACCTCGACCGGGTCGCCGGCCTCGTCACGGGTGAACGTGTACGCGCCCTTGACCCTGGTCTGGTCCTTGGTGAGAACGCCGTGGACGTCCATCAGCGTGCCGTCCAGGGTGCCCTCGTCGCGAATGATCACGACATCCCCGCCGAACTTGACCTCGACGCCGCCCTCGGCCGGAATCGACCCTCCGACGACGGTGGTCTCCGCCGGCCGGCCGCCCTCCCTGGCCGCGATACCGGCCGAACGCTCTCCCGGCACACCACCGTTGAAGACGTCCAGGCCGGTGAGTTCGGCCAGGACATCGGGGTACGTCGTACCGTCACCGCCTGATCCGGCGGTGAGGCTGTCGCCCCAGCACGCCAGGCTGGTCACCGTGCCGGTCTGAGGGCCGTCGGGCGGTTGGCTCTGGCTCTGACTGCCCTCGCTCTGGCTCGGATCAGGATTCCCGGAAGGGTCGGGATCATCGCCGCTGCAGCTCACGAGCAGCGCCGTCGCCGCCACGATCGCGACCGCCGCCTGGAGCCCTTGACCCCAGCCCCGTCCACGGTTCCTCATGTGTGCCAGCCCTTCGCAACCTGATAGATGCACTCGCCATGTCCTTGCAGCCATTGTGCATCGTGCCTGCATGGCGGGTGTGAAGTCGGGGGATAGCCTGCGTCGATGCCCTCACTCGCGGACGTGGTCGCGGCCCTGGAACGGCGCTACCCGCCGGACTGGGCCGCCGGCTGGGACGCGGTGGGGCTCGTCTGCGGCGACCCTGGGGACCCGGTTCAGAAGGTGCACTTCGCCGTCGACCCCGTCGCCGCGACCGCGCGGGAAGCCATCGACAGCGGCGTGCAGCTGCTCGTGACGCACCACCCGCTGTTCCTCACCGGTGTCCACGGCGTACCGGCGACGTCAGGGAAGGGTCGGCTGGTCCACGACCTGATCCGGGCCGGGATTGGTCTGTACGTCGCCCACACCAACGCCGACTCGGCTCACCCGGGTGTGTCGGACGCGCTGGCGGCGGCGCTGGGACTCGTGGAGCTGCGGCCGATCGCGGCACAGCCGTCGGATCCGCTGGACGCCCTCACAGTCTTCGTGCCGGAGCAGGACACCCAGCGGCTGGTCGATGCGATGAGCGGCGCCGGGGCCGGTGCTGTCGGCGACTACACGAGG
>JACCXW010000013.1 GCA_013696785.1 Geodermatophilaceae bacterium
GCCCCCCGGCTTCGCAGCGGCTGTCTCCGCCGGCGTCGTACCGGTGCTCGTGACGGACGACGACATCCGTGCGGCCCGCGCGCTGCTGTGGAACCGGTTGCGGATCGCCGCGGAACCCGGTGGAGCAACTGCGCTCGCCGGACTGCTGTCCGGTGCCTACCGACCGGATGCGGGGGAGCGGGTGGCTGTCGTGGTCTGCGGCGGCAACGCCTCGCCGGCTTCCTGACGTTCCCAGTCCTCGCGGGTCAACGCGTACTCCACGTCGCCGTGCTCGTCACCGGGAATCGGGTACGGCCAGTCCACATGAAATGTCCGGCTGACCGACATACCCGACTTCTCCATCACCCGCCGGGAGGGGGTGTGCACGACCATGGTCTCGGCAAGCACCCGCCGCACACCGAATTCGGTGAAGCCCTTCGCGATCAGGGCGCGGCTTCCTTCGGCCCCGTATCCCTTGCCCCAGGCCGCTTTCCGTAGCCGGTATCCCAGTTCCGGCTCGTCGTCGGGGTGTCCCTCCGCCGGGCGGAAGTGGAACCAGCCGAGGAAGTCTCCGGTCGACTTCTCGATCACGGCCCAGAATCCGTAGCCCGGACCGCGGTCGTAGTACGCCAGAAACGCAGGCATCGTCTCGGTTTCGATCTCCTCGCGGGAGGTGGGAAGACCGCCGGTGATGTGCTGCATGACGTCCGGATCGCTGTCGAGTTCGATCAGGTTGTCGACGTCGTCGGCGGTGAATTCCCGCAGCAGCAACCGCTCGGTCTCCAGGAACACGCGCATATGGGCCATCGTCACCGCGGCCACGGCCGCTGTCACCTCGATTAGCGCCCGGCCTCAGGCCGCGAGTGCCAATGTGAACGGAAGCACCCCTGGCGCGCCCGCGGCGAGCAGCGTCCGGCCGGCCACAGTCAGCGTCCAGCGGGAGTCGGCGATGTCGTCGACGAGCAGCACCGGGCCGCTCAAACCGGCGAGCATCGCCGCCATCTCCGCTGGTACGGCGAAGCGGTTCCACACACCGGCAAGCCGGAAGGCACTGTTCCCTCCGGAGCCGCCGACCGGACCTCCGTCGAGGAACGCGACGCAGCCGAGATAGGGCAACCGGCCGAGCGTCGCGAGTCTCGTGGCGACCGCGTCGACGAGGCGCGGGCGGCGTCGGGACGGGACGCCGACCACGGCCGCGGGTCGCTGCTCCCAGTCCCAGTCCGCGAGTACCGCCACGCATGCCTGCAACAAGGGCTGACCGGCCGGGGCATCGGCGCTGTCCTCGGCCAGCAGTGCCCGTAGCCGCTGTCCCCACCCGAGATCGGTGAGTCGGGCGACTGCCCGGCCGGGCATCAGCTGCTCCTCGGCGGGGATGCGACCGCGTGCCTCGATACCCAGGCGGGTCAGGCCGGTCGGCCACTGCCCGCGCGGCTCCAGGACCACGCCGACCCGTTGCAGCTGCTGAGCCGCCCGGTCGCGGGCCACCCGTGGAACGTCGGTCGGATACCACGCGCCGCTGCACACGTCGCATCGTCCGCATGCCGCCGCGGTGGGGTCGTCGAGCGCTCGCTGCAAGAACGCCATCCGGCACTCCTCGCCACGCTCGTAGGCCGCCATCGCCTGCTGCTCAGCGGCACGGGTGGCCCCGACCCGTTCATACCGCTCGGCGTCGTAGTGCCACGCCTCGCCGGTGGTGGTCCAGCCGCTCTTGACCCGCACGACCGCGCCGTCGACGGCGAGCACCTTGAGCAGCAATTCGAGCCGGGATCGTCGCACGTCCACGACGGTCTCCAGCACCTGGGTCGACAACCCGGCCGGCGCGTCGCGCAGCGCAGCCAGTACCGCATTTGCGTCCTGCTCGCGCGGCATCGCCGCACTGGCGAACCAGTGCCACAGATCGCGGTCCTCGGCTCCGGGCAGCAGTAGCACGTCGGCCGTTTCGATCGCCCGCCCCGCCCGCCCGACCTGCTGGTAGTAGCTGACGGGGGAGGAGGGTGCCCCCAGGTGGACGACGAAACCGAGATCGGGCTTGTCGAACCCCATCCCGAGCGCGGAGGTCGCCACCAACGCCTTGACGTCGTTGGCGCGCAACGCCTCCTCCGCGCTGCGCCGGTCGGCGTCGTCGGTGCGACCGGTGTAGGGGCGTACGGCGTAGCCGGCGTCGCTCAGCAAACGTGCGGTGTCCTCCGCGGCGCTGACGGTGAGGGCGTACACGATGCCGCTGCCGGGCAGCTCGCCCAGGTGTGCGACCAGCCATGCCAGCCGTTGCTCGTCGGTGGCAAGCGTCAAGACGCCGAGCCGCAGCGACGTCCGGGCCAGCGGCCCGCGGACCGTCGTGACCGGAACTCCGCCGGCCCCGAGCTGCTCCTCGACGTCGCGGACCACCCGTGCGTTCGCGGTGGCTGTCGTCGCGAGCACCGGCGCGCCCTCGGGCAGCTGCGACAGCAGCTCGCGGATCCGCCGGTAGTCCGGGCGGAAGTCGTGGCCCCAGTCCGACACGCAGTGTGCCTCGTCGACGACGAGCAGGCCGCAGCGACGGACGAGGTCGGGGAGCTGTTCGGCGGCGAAGCGTGGATTGGTCAACCGCTCGGGCGACACGAGCAGGACGTCGATCTCGTCGCGACGCAGCGAGTCGGCGACGGCTTCCCACTCCGTGACGTTCGACGTGCTGATCTCGGCGGCACGGACACCGGCTCGTGCTGCGGCCGCCACCTGATCACGCATCAGCGCCAGCAACGGGGAGACCAGCAGGGTCGGTCCGCTGCCCCCGGCCCGAAGCAGTGCGGTGGCCACGAAGTAGACGGCAGACTTGCCCCATCCGGTGCGCTGCACGACCAGCGCGCGCCGCCGATCGGTGACCAGCGCGGCAATCGCGTCGTACTGCCCCTCGCGGAACTCGGCTGTCGTGCGGCCGGTGAGGCGACGGAGCACGGCCAGCGCCTCGCCGTGCAGGTCGTCTGCCGCCGCGCCCGATCCCTTGGTCACACGGTTCAGGCTAGGTGAGCACGCCGACTATTCGGTTGACGCGTGGGGGCGCCTGCTGCTGTCCTCCGCGCAACAACGGGAACCGCCCAGCCGATCGACCGAGGGAGCCCGAATGCGGCAAGCGCGCATGTTCAGCCGACAGGTCACCATCACCTACCTCGAGGACATGACGCTTGAAAAGCACGCTGAACCTAGGGATCCTGGCGCACGTCGACGCCGGTAAGACAAGCCTCACCGAGCGGCTGCTCTTCGTCGCCGGTGTCATCGACGAGATCGGCAGCGTCGATGACGGCAGCACCCAGACCGATTCGATGGCACTCGAGCGACAACGCGGCATCACGATCAAGTCCGCCGTCGTCTCCTTCGTCATCGACGACGTCACCGTCAACCTCATAGACACACCCGGCCACCCGGACTTCATCGCCGAGGTCGAACGGGTGTTGGGCGTGCTCGACGGCGTCGTGCTCGTTATCTCTGCCGTAGAGGGCGTGCAAGCGCAGACCAGGGTCTTGATGCGCGCGCTGCAGCGGCTGCGGATTCCCACCGTCGTCTTCGTGAACAAGATCGACCGCGCCGGTGCGCACTGTGAGCGCGTCCTGCAGAGCATCGCCGAGAAGCTGACACCGGCGGTCCTCGCTATGGGCTCTGTCAGTGCAGCCGGCACCCGTAGTGCCGGCTTTGTCCCATCCGCCGCCGCGGACGCCAAATTCACCGCCGCGCTGATCGACTTCGTCGCCGATCACGACGACGCGGTTCTGGCCGCGTACGTCGACGACGAGGCCGCGGTCTCATACCGGCAACTCCGCTGCGCGCTCGCGGCGCACACCAGGCGTGCGCTCGTACATCCGGTGTTCTTCGGATCGGCCATCACCGGTGCGGGAGTGGACTCGCTGATCGGCGGCATCAAGGAGTTACTGACCGTGGCCGGCGCGGAAGTCGATGCCGACGACCCCGTCTCGGGCAGCGTCTTCAAGATCGAACGAGGCCCGGCCGGTGAGAAGATCGCCTACGTCCGGATGTTCTCGGGCACCGTACGCACGCGTGATCGGCTGCATTTTCGCGCGGCCGACCGGGCGAAGGTGGTCGCGATCAAGGTCTTCGACCGCGGCTCGCTCGTTCAGCGATCCGAGATCTCGGCCGGACAGATCGGGAAACTCTGGGGTCTTGGCGATGCGCGGATCGGCGACGCGATCGGGCCGCCGCGACCGGCACCCGGTCAGCTCCACACCTTCTCGCCGCCGACGCTGGAAACCGTCGTCGTTCCGAGCCGTCCAACCGAGCGGGGTGCGCTCAATGCCGCGCTCGCCCAACTCGCGGAGCAGGATCCGCTGATCGACGTGCGGCAGGACGACGTACGGCGGGAAACCTCGGTGTCGCTCTACGGCGAGGTCCAGAAAGAGGTCATCCAGGCAACGCTGGCAACGGACTTCCGGCTTGATGTCACCTTCCGTGAGACGACGACCATCTGCATCGAGCGGCCGGTCGGGAGCGGTGCAGGCCTCGAGACGATACGCAAAGGCGGCAACCCGTTCCTCGCAACCGTCGGTCTGCGCATCGATCCGGCTCCGGTCGGCACCGGCGTGGCCTTCCGGCTCGGGGTCGAGCTCGGGTCGATGCCGTTCTCTTTCTTCAAGGCGGTCGAGGAGACCGTGACGGCGGCGCTGGACCAGGGGATCTACGGATGGCGGGTCACCGACTGCACCGTGACCATGACCCGGTCCGGCTACTGGCCGCGGCAGAGCCACTCCCACGGGGTCTTCGACAAGAGCATGTCGAGCACGGCAGGCGACTTCCGCAATCTGACGCCGCTGGTCTTGATGAGCGCCCTGTCGCAGGCGGGCACGAGAGTGCATGAGCCGATGCACCGCTTCCATCTCGAGATCCCGGCAGACACGCTCGGATCTGTACTTCCGCTCCTGGCGAAGCTGCGGACCGTACCGCATACCCCGGTCCTGGCGGGCCTGTCGTGCCTGCTGGATGGTGACATCCCGGCAGCTCAGGTGCATGCGCTGACCCAGAAGGTGCCGGTGCTGACCCGCGGCGAGGGCGTGTTGGAGTCCGCCTTCGACCGTTACCAACCGGTGCGCGGCGTCATCCCCATCCGACCGCGATCGGACCACAATCCGCTCAACCGCAAGGAATACCTGCTGCACGTCGTACGGCGGATTGCCGGCTTCGATGCGGAAGCGCCACCCTAGCTCTGCCAGGATGGCCGGATG
>JACCXW010000024.1 GCA_013696785.1 Geodermatophilaceae bacterium
CGGCGATAGCCCGCGCCTTCGGCCCCGCAAGCTGAAAGCGTCGGAACACAGGTTGCGATCATTCGACTACAAACGATCGTTGGTGTGCGCAATATCCGCGAGCGCCGTATTCTCCGTCCCAATCGAAGCGGCGGCCACCTCACTGGATCAAGTGATGAACACGGAGATTGACGACGGACAGGCGAACGCAGGTTCTGTCGCGGCCGCCGTCGCGACCACCGCACTAGTCGAAGCCGAAGTCGCAGCTCAGGCCGTCATCGAGACCCAAGCCGCCGTACTGGCCGCCGCCCGCGTCCTTACCGAGGCGGCCGCCGCGGCCGCCCGAGCCGTCACGGCTGCCGTCGAGGCAAAGGCCGCGGTCGTCAGCGCCGCGGCGGCAGCGTCGGCAGAGGCGCGACGCACCGAGGCTCGGCTCACTCACGAAGTGCTGCACGACGGCCTCACCGGACTTGCTCATAGGCGACTTCTCCTCGACCGTCTCACCCAGGCGCTGGCACGCTCCGCTCGAACGGGGATGTCCGTCGCCGTGCTGTTTCTTGATCTCGACCACTTCAAGATTGTCAATGACACCCTCGGTCACGCAGCCGGGGACCAGCTCCTCGTCGGTGTTGCCAGGAGACTGCAGGAGTGCGTGCGCGACACCGATACCTGTGCTCGTGTCGGAGGGGACGAGTTCGTCGTGGTGTGCGAGGACCTCAGCCAGCCGTCGGACGGCTCGTTGGTGGCAGGCCGGGTCGAGAGCGCGCTGGCGGCGGGGGTGCCCGTCGGCGATCAAACCCTCCCCGTCTGCGCCAGCATCGGAATCGCCGTCAGCGCGGTTGGTTCCCAGCCTCTCGACCTACTGCAGGAGGCCGACACCGCGATGTACCGGATCAAGGTGACGACCAAGCGCGACCAACGGCGGCGACTTGGTCCTGACTTCGCGCGCGCCCGGCCGAACCAGGCACGCTGGCCGGAGCGGCGACGGAGCCAGGGGCCCTCCTGACAGGCGCGGGCTCAGCCCGGACACGCCGAACAGGAGCCACGAGCTCAGCGGCCGCTGTCGGACGCCGCTGCACAGCGCCCGCATGCGTCCTCACCTGTTCCTGGACCAACCCATCCGGCGGCGCGAGCCAGGTGTGCACGATGTCCCGAGACGTCACAACGGTGCGGGAGGGGGGAGTCGAACCCCCACGCCCGAAGGCACCAGGACCTAAACCTGGCGTGGCTGCCGTTACACCACTCCCGCGTCGCAGCGGAGTCTAGATCGCCAGCTCGCGCCGCAACTTCTCCACGTGCCCGGTCGCCTTGACGTTGTACTGCGCCAACTCGATCTTGCCGTCGGAGTCGATGACGAACGTCGACCGGATGACGCCGGTTACGTCCTTGCCGTAGAGCTTCTTGGCGCCGTACGTCCCGTACGCCGTCAGGACGGCTCTGTCCACATCGGACAGCAGCGTGATCGTGAGGTTCTCCGCGTCTCGGAAGCGGGCGAGTTTCGCCGGTGCATCGGGCGAGATCCCGATGACGTCCACGTCGCCGCCGTGCAGTTCCTCGCTCGCAGCAGTGAAATCGCACGCCTGCGTCGTGCAGCCGGGGGTGGACGCAGCCGGGTAGAAGTAGACGATGACCCGGCGACCGCGATAGGCGGACAGGGAGACGAGGGTCCCGTCCGCGTCGGGCAGCGTGAATTCGGGTGCCTGGTCACCGGGCTCGAGCCGCGTGGATTCGGTCATGTCAGGCAACCTACCCAGCGCTCTTGCCAACAGACCGGCGGCCTCCACTAAGGTAAGGCTCCCCTTACCGAGAGGACTATCGCTGTGATGGTGCGCCGGTCCCTGACGACCGTGGCCGTAGCCGTCCTGGCGGTCGTGGCCACGGAAGGCTGCGGTGGCGACGACGGAGCCGATGTCCGGTCCGAGGATGCCGCCAGCCAGAGCGACAGCGGCTCGGGCAACGGGTCCGGTTCCGGGTCCGGCCTGTCGGAGGAGGACAACACCGGCACCAGCGACGACCCCGACATCCTGGCCGGGGTCGAGGTCTACCGGCAATACGTCCAGGGCGAGGTCGCCTCTTTGCAGACCGCCGCCACGGCGTTCACCGATGCTGTCCGTGCCGGCGATCTGGCGCAGGCCCAGCAGCTGTACGCGCCCAGCCGCGTGAGCTGGGAGCGGATCGAGCCGATCGCCGGGCTGATCGAGGACATCGACGTCGTCGTGGACGCCCGGGTCGACGACTTCGGTGAGGAGACGAACTCGGAGTTCACCGGTTGGCACAAGATCGAGTGGTACCTCTTCAGCCGCGAGACGACCGAGGGTGCAGCTGAGTACGCCGATCAGCTCGACGCCGACCTCGCCGATCTCGCGACCCAGATGACGGACCTGGAGATCGCCCCGTCGGCGGTGGCCATCGGCGCCCAGGAGCTGGTGGAGGAGGTCTCGCGCGGCAAGATCACCGGCGAGGAGGACAGGTACTCCCACACGGACTTGTGGGACTTCGCGGCAAACATCGAAGGCGCACAAGCGGTCATCGATTCCCTCGAGGTCGCGCTGGAGAAGTTCGACGCCGACCTGCTGGCTGAGGTCCGGGCCGGGATCGACGAGGTGTTCGCCGGCCTGGAGCCTTACGCGCTGCCGGAAGGCGGCTATGTCAGCTACGAGGAACTGACCGAGGACGACAAAGCGTTGCTGCAGGCGGCGCTGGCGGAGCTGTCGGAGAACCTGTCCCAGGTACCCGCGGCGCTGGGGCTGTCCTAGCCATGCTGACGCGTCGGGCGTTTCTCGCTGGGGCCGCGGCCGGGGGTACGGCGCTAGGGGCCGGCGGTCTACTCGTCGGTTGCACGAGCGAGAACGCCCCAGATGTCGCGCCCCCGAACGCACCCGAGAGCTTCCGCGGCCTGCGCAACGGGACGTTGCAGACCGGCATTCTCGCGGCGGGGTCGGCGTACGGGCTGCTGGCCTCGTTCCGGACGGTGGCCGCGGAGCGCTCCGAGCTGGGCGACACGATGCGGGCGGTTTCCGAGCAGATCGAAGTCCTCAGCACCGGGCAGCATCCCGAGCCCCTGGACGCCGGCCTGCCACCGTCGGACAACGGCGTACTCGATGACGCGTCTGCCCGCCTGGCCAGCGCGACGCTCAGCGTCGGCGCATCCCTGTTCGACGACCGGTTCGGTCTCGCCGATCGCAGGCCGGTCGAACTGGTCGACATGACCCGGCTGGCCAACGACCGACTGGACCCGGCGCGCACCCACGGCGACATGCTGCTCGTACTCCAGGCCAGCCACCCGGACGTCTGTGTCCACGCGTTGCGGCGGATCATGCGCGAGACGCGCGGGACGCTCGTCCTGCACTGGCTGCTCGACACGTTCACGCGCCCTGACGAGCAGCCGTTGGGCGGCCAGACGAAGACCCGCAACCTGTTGGGTTTCAAGGATGGAACCGCGAATCCGGATGCGGCCCAGGATGACCTGATGGACGAGGTGGTCTGGGTCCGAGCCGGTGACGGCGAGCCGGATTGGGCGACCGGCGGCACCTATCAGGCAGTCCGGATCATTCGGATGTTCGTCGAGCACTGGGACCGTACGACGTTGCGGGAACAGGAGGCGATCATCGGTCGGCACCGCGGCAGCGGGGCGCCGCTCGGCAGTGACGCCGAGACCGACATCCCGAATCATGTCGAGGACGCGACCGGTGAGGCGATCCCACTCGATGCCCACATCCGCCTCGCGAACCCCCGAGACGGCAGCCCGGCGCTCATGCTCCGCCGCGGCTTCAGCTACGCCCGTGGTGTCGACGGGTCCGGCCAACTGGACCAGGGACTGGCATTCGTCTCCTACCAGCGGCGACTCGACACCTTCCTGCAGACCCAGCAACGACTGGCCGGCGAGCCGCTGGAGGAATACATCGTCCCGGAGGGCGGCGGGTTCTTCTTCACCCTCCCGGGGCCAGGTGCCGATGGCTGGCTCGGCCAATCGCTGCTCGAGGGGTAGCCCGTGCCGAGCGGCGACTCGCAGCTGCCGCGCCTGCCGAGGGGACGGGAAGTCATGCGACGTGGCAGTCTATGCACGTGAATCGCGACCCCGAGACCATCCAGCGCGAGATCGAGCACGCCCGTGATGCGCTCGGCTCGACCCTCGATCAACTGGTCGAGCGAACGAGCCCGAAGCGGTTGGCCGCGGTCGGCAAGGCATCGGTGCGCGAGTTCGTCACCTCCACCAAGGGCAAGATCATCATCGGCGGCACCGCTGCCGCAGTGACTGCCCTCGTCGTCGTCAACCGGCTGCGCAACCGCTGATCCCCATAATGCGTGGCCGATCGGATCGGGTCGAGCCGGCAGCAGGGCAGGAGTCGGTCTGGGACTATCCGCGCCCGCCGTCGCTGCGGCGCTCCGACCGGCACATCCTGATCCACCTGAACGGGGCGAAGATCGTCGACACTCGGCGCAGCTGGCGGGTCTGCGAAACGAGCCACCCACCGGTCTACTACGTCGCCGCGGAGGACTTCGCGCCCGGAGCGCTGAGTCCCGGCGACGGCGGCAGCTTCTGCGAGTACAAGGGCGCTGCGACGTACTGGCATGTCACCGGCGGGGGAGTGCGCCGAGCCGACGCCGGCTGGTCATACGAGGATCCCAGCGCCGCCTACCGGGCAATGCGCGGAGCGGTCGCCGTCTACCCCGGCCGGATGGACGAGGTCTTGCTCGACGGCGAGCAGGTCACGCCCCAGGCGGGCGGTTTCTACGGCGGCTGGATCACACCGGACGTCGTGGGTCCGTTCAAGGGCGATCCTGGAACGCGCGGCTGGTAGCTACCCCCCGGGGGTATAGTGAACCCTGTCGACGATGACAGGGAGAACATGAGATGTCCGACCAGCTCGGCTACACCCCCACGAAGCAGCAACTGCTGACCAGACTGCGTCGCGTCGAGGGCCAAGTCCGCGGCCTGCAGCGGATGGTCGAGGC
>JACCXW010000061.1 GCA_013696785.1 Geodermatophilaceae bacterium
GGTTTCGCCGTACTGGCCGCTCCATTGGCCGGCCTGGTCTTCCTCCTGCCGATCTTCGGCTCCTCGGCTGGGCACATGGCCGCTGCCGCGGACCCGGCGGCGGCGGTGGCGACGGTGAACGGCGCGAAGATCACCAACGGAGAACTCCAGGCCGAGATCGACACCATGATGTCGCTGTCCGGGGCGCCACAGCTGGGCACCGCGACCGAGCCCGGCGCCGAAGCCCCCGTTGGCACCGAGGGGATGACCGAGGAGCAGGTCAGCATCACCGCGCTGAATCAGCTGGTGCAGACCTCCTTGATCGAGCAGGGTGCGGCCGAAATGGGCATCACCGTCACCGACGCCGACGTGGAGACGCGCAAGCAGGCGCTGATCGCGAGTGACTCCGCAGCCGCGAGGCATTCGACGCGTTCCTCGCGTCCAAGAACGCCACCGAGGACTACGCCAACACGCAGGTCAAGTCGCTGCTGGTCCAGGAGCGGGTGCACGACGCCCTCACCCAGGGCGAGGTGATCAGCCCGGAGGACGTCCAGACCGTGTTCAGCGTGCAGTACGAGGGCTTTCCCCGCGGCCGGCAGCTGCTCACCGAGACCGAGGCGCTGGCCAACGAGTTCCTGTCCCGTATCGAGGCTGGACAGAGCTTCGATCAGCTCATCCTCGACGAGTCGACCGACCCCCGCGCCGCCGTTGACAACGGCTACATAGGCGGGGTCGCCGAGGGCGCACAGGTGCAGGACATCGTCGACGCGATCAACGGGATGGCCGATGGCGAGTTCAGTGTGGTCGAGAGTCAATTCGGATGGCACGTGCTGCAGCGGCTGGCACCTCCCACGTTGGCCGAGGTCGAGCCCGAGATCCGCGCCAACCTGTTGCTCGTTCGCAAGGCCAACGCCGGCCAGGCCTGGCTCACCGAGATCCGGGCCGCCGCGGACGTGGCCCTGACGCCCGGCTACGGCGCCTGGGACACCCAGTTCGGGGCGGTCGTCCCTGCGCCCTGACATGTCGGGGGCGCATGAACCTCGGCCGATCGTTTACGGAGTGGCGTAAGGCCGGGCGTAGTGCCAGGGCCGCGTGGGTGGGCAGCCCGCGCGGCCGCTGGCATGTTCAAGAGCGGTGCGAGGGACACTGGCACGGTGACAACCTCCCAGCTGTGCCTGGTCACCGGTGCGACCGGCTACATCGGCGGCCGGCTCGTCCCCGAACTGCTGGCCGCCGGGCACCGCGTCCGGGTACTCACCCGCTCCCGCAACAAGGTCCGTGACTACCCCTGGGCCGCCGACGTCGAGGTCGCCGAGGGCGACGCAGCCGACCCCGAGGCTGTACGCCGGGTCTGCGCAGGCATCGACGTCGTCTACTACCTGATCCACGCGATCGGGTCCGGGTCGGACTTCGAGGACACCGACCGTCGTACGGCGCAGGCGGTGGCCACCGCGGCCCGCGCCGCCGACGTCTCCCGGATCGTCTACCTCGGTGGCCTGCTGCCCGACGGCGAGGAGCTGTCGGCCCACCTGCGCTCCCGTGCCGAGGTCGGCGACATCCTGCTCGACTCCGGCGTACCCACTGCTGTCCTGCGGGCCGCGGTCATCATCGGGTCGGGCTCGGCGTCCTTCGAGATGCTGCGCTACCTCACCGAGCGGCTGCCGGCGATGATCACGCCGCGGTGGGTCCGGTCGAAGATCCAGCCGATCGCGATTCGCGACGTCCTGCGCTACCTCGTCGGGGCCGCGACTTTGCCCGCCGACGTGAGCCGCGCCTTCGACATCTGCGGTCCGGACGTCCTCGACTACCGCGAGATGATGCGCCGGTACGCCGAGGTTGCCGGACTGCCGCGACGGCTGATCATCCCGGTCCCGGTCCTGAGCCCGTGGTGGTCCAGCCACTGGGTCGGCCTCGTGACCCCGGTGCCGAACTCGCTGGCCCGGCCGCTGGTCGAGTCCCTGCGCAACACCGTCGTCTGCGGCGAGCACGACATCGCCGACTACGTACCCGATCCGCCCGGCGGCCTGATCGGCTTCGAACGCGCCGTGGAACTCGCGCTGACCAGGATCCGGGAGTACGACGTACCGACCCGCTGGTCCTCGGCGACGGTGGCCGGCGCGCCGAGCGACCCGCTGCCGACCGACCCGGACTGGGCCGGCGGGAGTCTCTACGTCGACGAGCGCTGCCGCGAGGTCGCGGCGAACCCGCAGGCGCTGTGGCGGATCATCGAGGGCATCGGCGGTGAGCACGGCTGGTACTCCTTCCCGCTGGCCTGGTGGGTTCGCGGCGTACTTGATCGCCTCGTCGGCGGCGTCGGGCTGCGCCGCGGCCGGCGTGACCCGTTCGACCTGTACGTCGGCGAGGCGCTGGACTTCTGGCGGGTCGAGGAGATCGACGCCCCGCACCTGCTGCGGTTGCGGGCCGAGATGCGGGTGCCCGGCCTGGCCTGGTTGGAACTGTGCGTCGATGTCGGCGACGGGAAAGGCGGCGAGGGGCAGACCGTGTACCGGCAACGCGCCCTATTCCATCCGCGCGGATTTCTGGGACAGCTCTACTGGTGGTCCGTCGCGCCGTTCCACGGGTTCGTCTTCGGCGGGATGGCGCGCAACATCGCCGCAGCTGCAGAGAACCTGGACCGAGAGAACGCCGAGCCGGGGAAAGCCACCTCCGCGGACGTCCGCCGGAGCCAGCCGCAGGCCTGAGGACCAGTCACAGCACCGAAGCCGAGATACCTCCTCGCCGGCGTTCGCGACGCTACAGTGCGTCATCGTCTCGCTGTCCCCGGAGGCTCCCGTGCGTCGCACCTTCAGTGCTCTCAGCGTTTTCGGCGTCCTCGTCGCCCTGCTGCTCGTCCCGGTCACCCCGGCGCACGCGGCGACGGCGCGCCAGCCGATCCTCTTCGTCCACGGTTACGACAGCAGCGGCGCGACCTGGGACACGATGGTGGACAACTTCAAGGCCAACGGGTACGCCGACGTCGAGCTCTTCCCGATCTCCTACAGCTCCAGCCAGCAGAACTCGGTCACCGCGCAGGAGCTGGTCGGCATCGTTGAGGACATCCAGGCGCAGACCGGGTGGGCGACGATCGACATCGTCACGCACTCGATGGGCGGGCTGTCCAGCCGCTACTACTTGAAGAACCTCGGCGGCACCAGCGACGTCGACGAGTGGGTGTCCCTCGGCGGGCCGAACCACGGCACGAACACCGCGCGGTTCTGCTTCGACAAGAGCTGCAAGGACATGCGTCGGGGCTCACCGTTCCTCACCTCGCTGAACTCCGGCGACGAGACGCCGGGACCGATCCGCTACGGCACCTGGAAGTCGCCGTGCGACATCGTGATCAACCCGGACTCCAGCGTCGCGCTGACGGGCGCCACGAACACCACGACGGCTTGCCTCGGGCACAGCGACCTGCAGAACAACAGCACGGTGTTCGGCCAGGTGCTGGCCTTCGTCCAAGGCTGACCCGGGGCCGGCGCTTTCTTGGGGTGGAGCCCGGGCGGCCTGTCAGACGGCGCGCTGCAGGCCGGCCATGGCTGCGGACAGCAGGGTGGAATGCTCGTCGATCAGCCCGTCGTGCTGGCCGTCCACCCTGGATACCGCCAGGTGCCCGGCGGCCGTCCACATCTCGTCCAAGTCGGGACCGTCAAGTAGCACCGCCCGCAGCTGCTCGCCCACCAGTGCGCGGACCTCGGGCGTGTCCTGGCTGGCCAGCACCCGCCAGCGGGAATCGAACGCCTCGTCGCCGGAAGTCAGCAGAAGCAGGCCCGCGCCGCCGTGGGTGAGGAACCGGCGCGGAGCCACCCGTACGACGGGCAACGGGATCGGCACCGGCACCGCGGTGACGGCGTACAGGGGTCGGCTGTGATTGGCGTTCGGCATCAGGTAGACGACATCGAAGGCGACCAGTTCCCAGTTCTGTACCCGGCCGCGGGTGACCGGCGCCGCCCGGTGTTCGGCGGTCAGACGCAGCGGCGCTTCGGTGAGCACGGCACCGAGGGAGGCATCCTCGTCTGAGACCGGCCAGCCCCGACGCTCGGCTGCTGCCCTCAGGTGGCTCGTCACCGACCCGACATCCGCGAGCGCCGGCACTTCGGTCATCCGCCGCCACAGGCTGCGCCGAGGCGCGGCGGCCGGCGGCGTGCCGTCCGGTTCCGGTGTATCGGGATCCGACTGCGGTCGCTCAGCCATAGGTGTCCCTAGGTCCTCGACCGCGCACCGAACGCGGTCCCTTCTTCCAACTCGGGGCCGTCGGTCCGTGCACCCGCAGGGTCGTCACGATGTCCGGACCCAGTTCCGCGCGGAGCCGCTGCAGGATCCGCGGTGCGAGCAGGCGCAACTGGGTCGCCCACGCCGTCGACTCCGCCGCCACGATCAACGCGCCGTCGTGCAGCGATACGGGCTGGCTGTGCTCGGCGATACCGGCCCCCACCAGGTGCCCCCAGCGGGCGAGCACGGAGGCCTCGGCGGTCTGCCGCTCCCAGCCACGATCGGCGACCAACCGCTGAATCGACGCCCCGAACGGCTGGGGGTCCCTCGGATCGGCGCCGGAACCGGACCAGTTCGCTCGCCGCTGGCCGGCCACCCGCCGCCAGCGGGCCCGCTCGGGCTCCCTGCTCCGCGTCGCGCTGCGAGCGGACTCCAACGCGGCTCTGGCGAGGTCGGACCCGCGTCGCGCGGTGGATGGCTCGCCCGGCTGCCCGGTGACCACGGCTCCCGGCCCGGGGCGCTCTGCTGAGGCTCCGGGCTTGGCGGGTTCCGGTCCCCCCGCTAAGTCCGGGCGGGCGCTGACCCCTGCTCCCGCGGCCGGCGGCGGCTCGTCAGGCAACGCGGTGGGCCTGCCCCTCGGCGATGTCATAGCGCGCTCCCTGCAGCCGGTCCGGGACGTCCGCGGCGACCGCGGCGGTGATGATCGCCTGCTCCGCCTCAGCGGCGATGTCGGCCAGCCGTTCCCGCCGGGCGGAATCCAGTTCGGCGAAGACATCGTCCAGCAGCAGCACCGGCTCCCCGCCGTCGCTTCGGAGCAGGTCGTAGGACGCCAGCTTCAAGGCTAGCGCGAGTGACCACGACTCCCCGTGGCTGGCGAATCCGCGGGCGGGCAACTCCCCCAGCCGCAACCGTAGGTCGTCACGGTGCGGCCCGACCAGCGTGACCCCGCGCTCCACCTCCTGACCGCGCAGCCCCTCCAGTTCGCGGCGCAGAGCGGCGGCCAGCTCGCCCCGGTCCGCGGCGGGATCCAGGGTCGACAGCGAACTCTCGTACTCCAACCCGGCCGCCGAGCGACCACCGGCGACCGTGTCGTAGGACGCGACGACGTAGGGCCGGAGCCGCTCGAGCAACTCCAGCCGGCCGGCGACCAGCGCCGCTCCCGCCTCGGCCAGGTGCCCGTCCCACACATCGAGCGTGCGCAGATCACCGGCCGCCCCGGCGCGGCGGGCCGACCCGGCAGTCTTGAGCAGCGCGTTGCGTTGCTTGAGCACCCGCTCGTAGTCCGCGCGTACGCCGGCGTACCGGGGATTGCGCAGGACGAGCAGATCATCGAGGAACCGGCGCCGCTCCCCCGGATCGCCCTTGACGATCGCCAGGTCCTCCGGCGCGGACAGGACGGTGCGCAGAATCCCAAGCACCTCGCGGGCCCTGGGCACCGGGCCACGGTTGATCCTGGCCCGATTCGCCTTCCCCGGGCTGATCTCGATCTCGACCAGCAGCTCCCGGCCGGCGCGGACGATCGCCGTACGCACGACCGCCCGCTCGGCGCCGGCGCGCACCAGCGGGGTGTCCGCGGCGACCCGATGACTGCCGAGCGTCGCGACGTAGCCGATCGCCTCGATCAGGTTCGTCTTGCCCTGCCCGTTCGGTCCGACCAGTACCGACGCCCCGGGGTCGAACGCGAGCTCGGCTCCGGCGTAGCTGCGCCAGTCGGTGACGCTCAGGTGCCGGACATACACGATTCGCTACGCGGGCGTCTCTGCATGGCCCTCAGCGACGGCCTTGACCGCGTGCCCACCGAACTGCTGCCGCAACGCGGCGACCGCCTTCATCGCCGGTGACTCCTGCTGCCGGCTGCCGAACCGGGCGAAGAGCGCGGCGGCGATCACCGGCATCGGCACCGAGTTGTTGATCGCCTCGTCGAGGGTCCAGCGACCCTCGCCCGAGTCCTCGACCCAGCCGGTGATCTCGGCCAACTCCGGGTCGGCGTCCAGCGCCAGCACGAGCAGATCGAGCAGCCAGGACCGGATCACCGTTCCCTGCGTCCAGCTGCGCAGCACGCCCGGGACGTCATCGACAACGTCGGTGGCGGTCAGCAGCTCGTAACCCTCGGCGTAGGCCTGCATCAGGCCGTACTCGATGCCGTTGTGCACCATCTTCGCGAAATGCCCCGCCCCGACCGGCCCGGCGTGCACGAAACCGGCCTCCCCGGGCGGCTTCAGCGAGTCGAAGATCGGCTGTGCGAGCTGAACATGCTCCGGCTCGCCGCCGACCATGAGCGCGTAGCCGTTCTCCAGCCCCCAGATACCGCCGCTCACGCCGGCGTCGACATACCCGATCTCCTTCTCGACCAACGCGGCGGCGTGCTCACGGTCGTCGGTGTACCGCGAGTTGCCACCGTCCACGATGACGTCCCCAGCACTGAGCCGGTCACCGAGGTCGCGCACGGTCGCGCGGGTGGGTTCACCGGAGGGGACCATCACCCACACGACCCGCGGCGCGGTGAGGGTCTCGACGAGCTCGTCCAGTGAGGCGACGGTACGAGACTCCACCTGCGGGTCGAACCCGACGACGTCATGGCCGTCGCGGCGCAACCTCTCGGCCATGTTGCTGCCCATCTTGCCCAGCCCGATCAGCCCGACTTGCATTGTTCCCCTTCCGTTGCGCGGATGCCGACCATGGGCGTGGGCACCTGTCCAGCCCCTCCCCTTGACTACGGGGCTCAGCCCGGCAGTCGCACCGGCATGATGAGGTACCGGTAGTCCTCGTTGCCCGGCCCTTCGGCCGGCACGCCGGTCAGGACGGCCGGCTTGTTCGCCGTGGTGAACGATATCCGCACCGTCTCGGTGTGTACGGCGGACAGCCCGTCGAGCAGGAACGTGTGGTTGAAGCCGATGGTGAGCGGCTCGCCGGCGAAGTCCGCATCCAGCTGCTCCTCGGCCCGGCCCTCGTCGTCGCCCCCGGCGAGCAGGGTCAGACCCTCGTCGCTGAAACGCAGCCGCACCGCCGTACCGC
>JACCXW010000370.1 GCA_013696785.1 Geodermatophilaceae bacterium
ATCCGGATCAAGGTGGACTCGACGCCACCAGCCGGTGGCCGAAAGTCCTGGAGGTTCGGATGCGACTTCTCACCGCGCTCGCCGCTGCCACACTGGCCGCGTCCGCGGCGCTGCTACCCGTCGGACCCGCGCTCGCCGGCGACGGGCCGTCAGGGAGCGCCTGCCCATCGACCAACTTCGAATTGCTCATCGTCGACGACCTCACGGCTCAGGGCTACATGGTCCCCGCACTAGTCGACGAGTCCGGCAACAACAACGGGCTGGTGTGCGGCGACCCGTTCACCAGGTGGCAGCAAAGGCTGTTCTGCTTCAAGTTCGGCCCCTGCACCGTGCCGATCATCTACAACTTCACCGACGACATCATCTTCCCGCGCTGACGCTCACAGCCTCGGCGGGCGAAGCAGGGCCACTGCTTCGCCACGGCTGTGTACACCGAGGCGGGCATAGGCCTGCTCCAAGTGGGTGCGGACCGTCAACGCGCTGATTCCCAGGGTGCGCGCCACCTGCGCGTTGGAGTATCCGCGGGCGACGAGTGTGAGCAGCTGGCGCTGCCTGGCTGTCAGCGCCGTGACCTGGCGACTCGACATGTCGAGGGTGTGCAGGCGGGTCAGCAGGTGCGGCCGGACCAGGGTGGCCAGGGCTCGGTCGGTGTCGTCGAAGTCGCGGCCGCGCACCCGGATGAAGCGGACCCGGCGGGAGTGCCCCGGCGGCGCAGATAGCGGGAGGATCAGCTCTCGATCGAACGGGTTGCCCTCGGAGCGAAAAGCCGTGTGCACCGGGCTGGATCGCCATTCGTTGAGGGTGTGAAAGTCCGACGCCGTGATCACCGACTCGAAATCACCGGTGCGGTCGGGATGGCTGCAGACGGACGACCAGAAGAGGTCGAAGAACTCGTCGTCGGCATCGTCGTCTGCGTAGTCCTCCAGCGTGTCGTACGAGCCCAGCGAGTCCGACCCGGACCAGGACGACCGGTCCAGTGGCGCCATGTCGTTGTATACGACGACATCTGAGGGCACCAGTCGCCCCAATGTGTGCAACAGATCCGGGGCGAGCGGGGTCGGCCCCGCCGACGACGAAGGCGGTGGCGGGACCCGCAGGCCCTCGATGAACTCGCGCAACGCCACCGCTTGTGTCCGGCCAAGGCTCATGGGCCCCCCGCAACCAACCTCATTCCGTCCCGGGCACCCTACGTCACATCACCTCGCATGTGCCGTACCGGCTACCGTCGGGGCTGCCGTCGGCGATCCTTCAGTCCGCTGCGTCTTGAGCCGGGATCACTGGCCGGGAAACGCGACGGTAGCCGGGGCGATCCCCGCCTGCAGCCGCCACTGCACCGCTTGCAGCGCCGACTCGCTGAGCGCCACCAGGGCCGTACGCCGCAGCTCGGCGTCCTCGGTCTGACCGAGAACGAAGCGCCACGCCGCCGCCGACCCCTCCTCCAGGTGGACGGCCAGGCTCACGGCCAACGCCGGATCGGTCACTGGGAACGGAAGTTCGTAGTACGCCTCGGACTCGATTGGCTCCGCGGACATCGAGCGCAGTAGATCAGCGGTGTCGTCGCGGCGGGTGCGGTGTGCCTGCTCCGCGGCCCGAACCGCAGGCAGGTGTTGCTCGGCGGCCTCGGCCCCGACGACGCCGTACCCCCAAATGACGGCATGTTCTCCGGCGAGGGCGTCCTGGAGCGCGTCCACCTCAGTCATCGCGTGCTCATCGCAACAGCAGGTCATGACACGAGGCGGCCGCGGCCAGGCTGCCCACGAACGGCGCCCGCTCGACCGTCGTCGTCTCGCACACGGCGGCGGCCGAGGTGGCGGTGGCCCGCACAGACGAGCGAAGGCCCTCCAACGTGACCGGCGGCTCGACCGGTACGGCGGAACTGGTCCTCGCTCGCGATGTCGCCTCCGATGAGGGCTCGGGCAGGGCCAACGCCAACCGCAGGGCCACGACTTGTTCCTCGGTCTGATCGCGCAGCGGGAGCAGCCGCGGCGCCAGATCCGGCTGCTGCCGGCCCGCGAGGTCGTACTGGGCGACGAGAGCCTCCCGCTCGGTCAGAACCGCGAGCAGCGGATCCGGGGCGGTCGAGGGTGTCGCGGTGGGGATGACCGGTCCGGGCGAGCCTGTGCACGCCGAAAGCAGGCCGGCTCCGCCTACGGCGCCGACTCCGGTCGCGAGCGCCACGAGCACGCGGCGACGGGAAAGCGGTGTGCCCATGAACAGGCAGTCTGGCAGTCGGTCAGGGACTACCCTGAACGGCTCAGACAATTCAAGAGACCTCAGTCATCTCACGGACACCAGTGATTCCACGGGCAGAGAGGGACCGGCCATGACGAGCCGAGCGGCTCCCCCCGAGCGGCTGACCGAGATGATCACACCGATCGTGACCGCCGCCGGGTATGACCTGGAGAACGTCGTCGTGACCCCGGCCGGTCGGCGCAGCCTGGTCCGCGTCGTTGTCGACGGTGACAACGGGATCAGTCTCGACGACGTGGCGGCGTTGAGCCGGGCCTTGTCGGCGGCCCTCGACGACGGCGACACCGCGCTGATCGGGGCCTCGCCGTACGTCCTGGAGGTGAGCTCGCCCGGCGTCGACCGCCCCTTGACCCAGCCACGGCATTGGCGGCGGGCCGAGGGGAGGCTCGTCACGGTGACCCGGCACGAGGATGGCACGGTCCGCGGGCGCGTCCTGCGCAGCGACGAGAACACCG
>JACCXW010000070.1 GCA_013696785.1 Geodermatophilaceae bacterium
CGAAGCGCTGACCACCGAACTGCGCCTTACCGCCCAGCGGCTGCTGGGTGATCATCGAGTACGGGCCGGTCGAACGGGCGTGGATCTTGTCGTCGACCAGGTGCAGCAGCTTGATGATGTAGATGTACCCGACCGAGATCGGGGCCGGGAACGGGTCGCCGGTGCGGCCGTCGAACAACCGCGCCTTGCCGGTCTGCTCGACCATCCGCTTGCCGTCCCGGTTGGGGAAGGTCGACCCGAGCAGGCCGATGATCTCCTCCTCGCGGGCGCCGTCGAAGACCGGCGTCGCTGTGTTGGTGCCCGGCTCGGCGTTTCGTGCGGCCTCCGGCAGGACCTTGGCCCAGTCCGGGTTCCCCTCGACCTGCCAGCCGGACTTGGCGACCCACCCGAGGTGAGTCTCCAGCACCTGGCCGACGTTCATCCGGCCCGGTACGCCGAGCGGGTTCAGGACGATGTCGACCGGCGTGCCGTCCTCGAGGAACGGCATGTCCTCCTGCGGCAGGATCTTGGCGATGACGCCCTTGTTGCCGTGCCGGCCGGCGAGCTTGTCGCCGTCCTGGATCTTGCGCATCTGCGCGACGTAGACCCGGATCAGTTCGTTCACCCCGGCCGGCAGCTCGTCGCCGTCGTCCCGGCTGAACACACGGACGCCGATGACCTTGCCGCCCTCGCCGTGCTTGACCTTCAGCGAGGTGTCCCGGACCTCCCGGGCCTTCTCTCCGAAGATCGCCCGCAGCAGCCGCTCTTCCGGAGTCAGCTCGGTCTCGCCCTTAGGCGTCACTTTGCCGATCAGGATGTCGCCGGGGACGACCTCGGCGCCGATGCGGATGATGCCCCGCTCGTCGAGGTCGGCTAGCACCTCCTCGGAGACGTTCGGGATGTCCCGGGTGATCTCTTCCGCGCCGAGCTTCGTGTCGCGGGCGTCGACCTCGAACTCCTCGATGTGGATCGAGGACAGCACGTCGTCCTGCACGAGGCGCTGGGAGAGGATGATCGCGTCCTCGTAGTTGTGTCCCTCCCACGGCATGAAGGCGACGAGCAGGTTCTTGCCCAACGCCATCTCGCCGTTGTCGGTGCACGGTCCGTCGGCGATGACCTGACCGGCCTCGACCCGGGACCCCTCGTCGACGATCGGGCGCTGGTTGATGCAGGTGCCCTGGTTGGAACGGCGGAACTTGTGCAGCCGGTAGGTGTTGCGGGTGCCGTCGTCGGCCATCACCGTGATCAGATCGGCCGACACGTCCTCCACGACACCGGCCTTGGTCGCCACCAGCACGTCACCGGCGTCGACCGCGGCACGCAACTCCATGCCGGTGCCGACGAGCGGTGATTCGCTGCGCAGCAGCGGCACGGACTGACGCTGCATGTTGGCGCCCATCAGGGCGCGGTTGGCGTCGTCGTGCTCGAGGAACGGGATCATGGCGGTGGCCACGGAGACCATCTGCCGCGGGGAGACGTCCATGTAATCGACGCCCTCGCCGTCGATCAGGTCGACCTCGCCGCCCTTACGCCGCACGAGCACCCGCGGGTCGGTGAAGCGGCCCTTGGGGTCCAGCGGAGAGTTCGCCTGGGCGACGACGTGGCGGTCCTCCTCGTCGGCGGTGAGGTAGTCGATCTGGTCGGTCACGACGCCCTTGGTCACCTTGCGATACGGCGTCTCGACGAACCCGAACGAGTTCACCCGGGCGAAGGTCGACAGCGAACCGATCAAGCCGATGTTCGGCCCTTCCGGTGTCTCGATCGGGCACATCCGGCCGTAGTGGCTGGGGTGCACGTCGCGGACCTCGAAGCCGGCCCGCTCACGCGAGAGGCCACCGGGGCCGAGCGCGGACAGCCGCCGCTTGTGGGTCAGACCGGCCAACGGGTTGGTCTGGTCCATGAACTGCGAGAGCTGAGAGGTCCCGAAGAACTCCTTGATCGAAGCCACGACGGGGCGGATGTTGATCAGCGTCTGCGGCGTGATCGCCTCGACGTCCTGAGTGGTCATCCGCTCACGGACGACGCGCTCCATCCGCGACAGACCGACCCGGATCTGGTTCTGGATCAACTCACCGACGGTGCGCAGGCGACGGTTGCCGAAGTGGTCGATGTCGTCGGTCTCGTAGCCGTCCTCGCCGGCCTGCAGCCGAACGACGTACTCGATCGTGGCCAGTACGTCGTCCTCGGTGAGAACGCCGTGCTTGTACGGCAGGTCGAGGCTGAGCTTCTTGTTGATCTTGTACCGGCCGACCTTGGCCAGGTCGTAGCGCTTGACGTTGAAGAACAGGTTCTCCAGCAACGTCTGGGCGCTCTCCCGCGTCGGGGGCTCGCCCGGACGCAGCTTGCGGTAGATGTCCAGCAGCGCCTCGTCCTGAGTGGCGATGTGGTC
>JACCXW010000088.1 GCA_013696785.1 Geodermatophilaceae bacterium
GTCCGGCGGCTGGCAGCAGGCCGACCTGCCACCGACCGCCGACGCCGAGGCGTGGCTGGGCGGTCGGCTTCCCGCCGACTGGTTCACCGCCGCACCCTCCGTTGCAGTCGACCGCGAGGAGATCGCGGTGAGCGGCGAACTGCCCGCACCCGAGGTTCCCGCCGGGGCCGACGAGGCCGCGACTCACGCGGCCGCACTCGGCCGGATCGCCCAGTTCCGCGAGCAGACCCGGGAGACTCGGATGCAGATCGCCGACGAGGCCGAGGCGCGGTACGGGCGCAAGATCGCCTGGGGCGCGTCGATCGGAACGACGCAGGTGCTGTTCACGCACCTCGCCGTGCCGGTGATGACCCGGTTACGGCAGAACGAGCGCCGGGTTCTCGACACGCTGGTCGACTCCGGAGTCGCCCGTTCGCGTTCGGAAGCACTGTCGTGGTGCGTGAAGCTGGTCGGCGAGCATGCCGAGGAGTGGATCGACAGCCTGCGCCAGGCCATGTCGGACGTGGACAAGCTGCGCACGACCGGACCCGAACTGTAAGAGTCACCCCGCACCATCATGGCCGATCCGCACGGATCGGCCATGATCGTCAGGGCTATCCGTAGACCTCGGCCGTTTGTGATCCACCGAGCCCGAGTACCCCATGGCGACGAGGACTCTCCCGTCCGCCAGCAGCACCTCCCCCGGTGGTTACGAGCCAGCGCACCTGACCGCATCGGCGCCACACGGGGGGATGTGCTGTCCAGCGCCGGGCCGGCAGCGGCGGTCCGGTCAGCCACCCGGCGGAGGGTTCGCCGCGCGGCGCTGCTTCAGGACGGCGTGGCGGGTCGCCAGTACGCCGGCGCCGTACCAGCCGAGCAGGCCCACCGCGGCGGCGCCCGGCAGTAGGACAAGGGTGATGAACGGCTCCGATCCGCTCAACCCGGCGCTTGTGACCTGTTGCGATCCGGCAACGGCTCGGAGCAGGGCGAGTGCGGACATGCCGAGGACCACGCCGACGAGCGCGCCGAACAGCGGGCCGGACCGGGAGCCGAAAACGTAGGCAGGCTCGGGAAAGCGCCCGCCGAGTCCGACCGCCGCGAGCAGTGCCACGACACCCACCATCAGCACTGCGGCGAGGGTGACCGCGCCGGGATCGTTGCCCGCTGCTGCACCGAGAGCCGTCAAGGACAGTGCCATCGCCGACACCGCGACCATCCGGCGGGCGACCCGGCCACTGTCCTCGATCGGCGGGGCGTACCGCGCGATCGCGTTCTCCCGCGCGGCTATCCGGCAGGCCTCGTACGGCGCCCGCAGTCCCAGCGTGCGCGCGAAGACGCTCTTACGCAGCCTCAGCTCCGGTGGCGGTTCGAGTCCGGACAGCCGGTTCGCGAGCATCGTGCGCAGCACACCGCGGGATCTGTTGGTGGTGGCGGCATGCGTCGAATCCCACGGCCCGAGGTCTCGCCACAATTCAACGGTCTGCGCGGACACCCGCTCGCATTGCCCGCGGTAGCGCAGCATCGCGTCGTTGTCGGGCCACGATCCGAGGGCGGAATCGATCCGGATCCGCGCTGTCGGCAGGTGCTCGGTCGCCGCGATCCGCCGCAGCGACTCACCGGCCTGGGCCGCGTTGATCCGCCGCTCGTAGGACAACCCCTCCCGGTGCAGGTCGTCGACGAGCAGCTGATCGGCCAGCAGATGACGAAGCTCGGGCAGCCTGATCTCCGGTGAGATCTGGATGACGCCCTGCCGGACGGCGGCCAGCCGCTCGTCAGGCGTGATCCCAGGCATCGGGAAGCGGCCGCCGGTCACCGCGAAGTGCAGAGTGACGCCGAGCGCCCACACGTCGCCTGCCGGCCGCCGCTTGATCTCCGCCGCCGGGTCGGCGTGCTGGGCGCGGGCCTCCTCCGGAGCGGTGTAGCTGAGGGTGCCCGGAGCGGAGAGCACGTAGGAGCCCTCCATCGGCCGGGTCAGCCCGAAGTCGCCGAGTTTCCAGACACCCTCGACGAGCATGATGTTGTCCGGCTTGACGTCGCCGTGCGCGGTCTGCAGATCGTGCAGTTGCGCCAGCCCGTCCGCGATCCCTGCAAGCGCTTCGCACATCGCGGTCGGGCGGGCCCAGCGGCCGTCGTCGGGCAGCGCGTCGCCGCGGCGGATGGCGAGGACGTACTCCCGCAGGTTGAGCGAGGCCCACGGCATCACGATGAGCACTCCGCCGACGTACGGTCCGGTATTGATCCGGCGGGCGATCGTCGACGCCATGAGATGCGGGTGGCCGAGGGTCAGCGAACTCATCGCCGCCACCTCGTGCACAACCTGGTCCTGCCGGCCGTGCGCCGACTGGGGGAGCAGCACCTTCAGCGCCACGTCGCGCCCGGACAGGGCGTCGGGATCGCTGGCGCGGTAGACGTGGGCGTTGATGCCGGCGTTCACGCGGGCCGTGATAGTCCAGATCTGCAGGCTGTCCCCGACGTCGAGGGCGAAGCCGGTCGGGGAGTGCTCCGGGAACGTGTACGAGCCGAACACCTCGGTGGCCGCAGGAGCCTGCGCGTACCCGCGTTCGGTCGTCACTGTCTCCCCTCGCCTCCGCCGCCCAGTCGTGCACCCCAACGGTAACGCCACTCGCGGGCCTGGTCCGTCACGCGCTGCAGGTGGGGTGGCGTGACGAGGCCGTGTCCGATCAGGGCGGCCGCGAGCATGCCGAGGCTCACCGGCCGCTCGGAGAACACCCGCGCGTCGAGCATTTTCTGCTTCAGCGTCTTGAGGTCGGTCACGACGTACCGTTCGAGTTCCTCCAGCGTCGCCGGAATCGCCGGTACGCCGCTCAGCACGGCGACCTCGGCTCCGATCTCGGCGGCCGAGGGCAATCGGCGTAGCCGCAGCGGATCGCGCAACCACGGCCCGCACAGCAGCACCGCGGTGAGGAAGTACTGCGCGTCCTCGGAAAGCACGACGCCGGCACCGGGCCGGGTCGCTTCCCCCGTCAGCGGCGGCAAGCTCTGCCGTAGTCCCGGATCCGACGCCGGTACGACGGTGCAGTTGACCGTCAGGGGCCGTTCCTGGTGCACCATCGTGGCCGTGCCGACGGCGACTGTGGTGCGGTCGGCGACCCATCGCCCGCCGGGGCGCAACGGGATCAGCGAACCCTCCAGGGTGTCCACGAACAGCTGGTTTACCTCGGAGACATTCGTGAGCTGCCAGCCCGCATCGTGCGCCTCGATGAGGCCGTGGTGCCGGGACAGGTGGACGTCGCCGCCGAGCAGCAGGTCGGCGCCGCCACCGGGACGCCCGAAGATCAGCGACTGCCCGGCCGTCAGGGTCAGCTGCTTTCCTTCCGGCGAGCGCACCACGACGCGGTTCATCCGACCGGCCGCAGCACGAGCGCGGTCGCGTCGTCGGTCCCGCCGGCGGCGACCGCCGCAACCACGAGCCGGCGTGCGGTCAGCTCCGGGTCGTGGTCGGCGAGCATGATGTCCGTCATCTGGTCGACCGTGAGTACCCCGTGCACGCCGTCGGTGCTGAGCAGTACCGCATCCGTGGCCGCGAGCCGGTGCCGCGTCACGTCCGCCGTGGCGCCGGCCGGGTTGCCCAGGTAGCGGCGCAGGTGGTTGGCGGTACGACGGGCCAGCGGCGAGTCCGGTTCGGCCGCACCCACCGCCACCAGGTGCGCGGCGACGGTGTGGTCGGTGGTGAGGGCCAGTAGCCCGCCGTCGTGCAGCAGGTGGCAGCGGGAGTCACCCAGGTTGACGATGAGCAGCTCGTCGCCGTCGGCCACCACGGCGCAGAGCGTGGTCGCACCTGTCAGCGCGCCCTGGACGGCGAACTCGGCGACCAGGCGTTGCTGTACCGCCGCGACCGTACCGTTCACCGCCGACTCGTCGCGTACCTGCGTAGCGGCGAGTTCCTCGGCGAACTGCTGCACCGCCCAGCGGGCCGCCTCGCCGCCTCGCCGCGTGGATCCCATCCCGTCGGCCAGCACGACGATGCCCTCGGCCGGGAGCAGGACGAACGCGTCCATGTTCGTGCCGCGCCGCGCACCGAGAAGGCTGTGCGCTCCTACCCGCCACCGCTCGGCGATGGCCGGGGATGGTGACGTCATCGCACCTCACGCAAGGGTGGCCGGTCGGGGATACCTGCACCGTACGACGGCTGGTACGTCCAGGTCGGCCCAATCGTGCCGATCTGTACCGTGTCCCGCGGCCGCAACAGGACCGGCTGACGCACGCCGGCGCCGTTGACCCGAGTGCCGTGCCGGCTGTCGAGGTCCTCCAGCCGGCAGCCGGCCGGGGTCGGGGTCAGTCGCAGGTGCCGCCGGGAAGCCGAGGGATAGTGGATGGTCACCTCGCACTCCGGGGAGCGGCCCACGTCGACGGCATGTCCGGCGACCACGATGTCGGGCTCTCCGTCTCCCGACCTCAGCCGGTACACCCTGGGGGCGGCGGGAATCTCGGCCGTGGTCGTTTCCGGGCGAAGGTCCGCGCGCCCGCCGACGGAGACCAGCGTGGGGGGTGCCGAGCCGGTGGCCAGGGTCGGTTCCGGTCGCCCGACCGGCGCTTCGGCCGGTTCGTCGACGGACGGGGCCGGGTCGACGGTGAGGGTGGGCTCGCGCGAGTCGGCGGAAGGGTCGGGACCGGCGGGGTGGGCCGTTCCCGGCGGAGGGAGGGTCGTGGAGATGACCTCGGGCCGGCCTTCCGCGACGGTCTCGCTGGCCTGGACCTGCACGCGGGGCGTACCCGCGTGCAGCCACTGTTTCTCGCGGGCAGTGCGCAGCAGGCTCGCGCCGACGGCCTCCTGCACCGTGTCGAGCAGTGGCTCGATGACGGCGTACTCATCGGGGCCGAGGCCGACCAGGAAGGCCCGGGGGAGGACGGCCTTCTGACCGAACGGCATGACGACGCGCTGCCGACGGCACACCCTCTCGATCCGCTTCGTCACCGCTCGCACCGTCGGGCGCGGCAGCGGCACGAGCGCGCGGTAGCAGTCGTAGGCGGTGTCGGCGAGCCCGGATCGGTCCGGCAGCCAGCGCCGGGCGACGACCACACCGGTCACCGCGATCACCACGAGGAACACCCACAGGGTCATGCAGGCAAACTCAACACGCCCATCACCGTCGGTCACCTCCCCTGGAGGGGGTTCCCGCCGGGCTGTCACCGCTTCCGCACTGCCGCGGTCGCTGTCTCAACCGCGAAAGGAGTGACAACGCCGCGGCTTCGGCGACGGGTCGGGTCCCCGCGTGCCCGCCCGCGATCCCCGCCAGGCGGGTTTCCTCGCGGTCGCCTCGCTGCGGTGGGTGATCGCGCATCGAGCCTGGACGCCCTTCTACCTGGTGCGCTACTGGCGCTTCCTCGTCTTCCGGCTCCGCAACCCGCACATCGTCACCTCGGGATTCGTGTTCCTCGGCCGGCGGGTCGAGGTGTACGCGCGACCGGGCCACGGCCGGCTGATCCTGGGCCGGTGGGTGCATGTCGGAGACGGCAACTCCATCCGCTGTCACCAAGGCGCTATGCGGATCGGCGACAAGTGTGCGTTCGGGCGGCACAACACGGTGAACTGCTATCTGGACATCGAGATCGGCGCACGCACGTTGGTCGCCGATTGGGTCTACGTCTGCGATTTCGACCACGTCACCGAGGACATCGCGAGACCGATCAAGGATCAGGGGATCGTGAAGAGCCCGGTCCATCCGCATCGGCCCGGACGTGTGGCTCGGTGTGAAGTCGTCGGTGCTGCGCGGCGCGCAGATCGGGGCGGGAACGGTAGTGGCCGCACACGCCGTCGTCACCGGCACGATCCCGGCGTACGCCGTGGCGGCAGGAATCCCCGCGCGGGTGGTGCGCGACCGGGTGGACGACTACGAGGCGAACGCGGCCCGACGTGAGGCATTGGCCGATATCGCGCGCAAGACTGCCGCGGCCGCCACCCGCGCCAACCGCTAGTTGTACGCCGGGAACGTCCCGGCCGCGATGCTGATCACGAAGATGACGAGGACGCCCACCCCGATCCAGCCCAGGACGATCCCGGCGATGGCCATGCCACCGCCGCCCTCACCGGTCCGTCGGATCTGGCTG
>JACCXW010000121.1 GCA_013696785.1 Geodermatophilaceae bacterium
GGATCTCCCCGTGGAACAGGCCATCATCGCCGGCGTCGCGCACGACCGCAGCGAAGCGAAGGTCACCGTCGTCGGCGTACCCGACAAGCCGGGCGAGGCCGCGGCTATCTTCCGCGCCGTCGCCGACGCCGAGATCAACATCGACATGATCGTGCAGAACGTCTCTGCCGCGGCGACCGGGCGTACCGACATCTCCTTCACGTTGCCGACGACGGACGGGCCGACCGCGATCGCGGCGCTGCGCAAGGTCCAGGCCCGGGTCGGTTTCGACAACCTCCTGTACGACGACCACGTGGGCAAGGTGTCGTTGGTCGGTGCCGGCATGCGCTCGCACCCCGGCGTGTCCGCCACCTTCTTCGCGGCGCTCGCCGATGCCGGCGTGAACGTCGAGATCATCTCCACGTCGGAGATCAGGATCTCCATCATCTGCCGGGACACCGTCCTCGACGACGCGGTACGAGCGGTGCACGATGCCTTCGGCCTGGCCGGCGAGGCCACGGCCGAGGTGTACGGGGGCACCGGCAGGTGACTTCCCCACCACCACGTGCCCTGAGGCTCGGCGTCGTGGGCGCCACCGGGATGGTGGGCGCTGCCATGCTGCGGATCCTGGCCGAGCGCAATTTCCCGGCAAGTGAGATCCGGTTCTTCGCCTCGGCGCGTTCGGCCGGATCGGTGCTGCCGTGGGCGGGCCGCGAGGTCGTCGTGGAGGACTCCGCCACCGCCGACCCGGCCGGGCTGGACCTGGCGCTGTTCTCCGCTGGAGCGACCGCCTCCCGCGCGCTGGCCCCCGTGTTCGCAGCCGCCGGCGCTGTCGTGGTGGACAACTCCTCCGCGTGGCGGATGGACCCCGCCGTACCGCTGGTCGTCAGCGAAGTCAATCCGCAGGCCATCGGCGGCGCCGTGAAAGGGATCATCGCCAACCCGAACTGCACCACGATGGCGGCGATGCCGGTCCTCAAGCCGCTGCACGACGAGGCCGGACTGCTCCGGCTCGTGGTCAGCACCTACCAGGCCGTTTCAGGCGGCGGTCGCGCCGGCGTCGAGGAGTTGGACAAGCAGGCTCGTGAGGTGGTGGGCCGCGCCAACGAGCTGACGTACGACGGCAGCGCTGTCGTGTTTCCGCCGCCGGCGCTGTACGCCCGGCCGATCGCGTTCAACGTGCTGCCGATGGCCGGCTCGGTCGTGGACGACGGCTCCTTCGAGACGAACGAGGAGCAGAAACTGCGAGACGAGAGCCGCAAGATCCTGGAGATCCCTGAGCTGCTTGTATCGGGAACGTGCGTGCGGGTGCCGGTCTTCACCGGGCACTCGCTGTCCATCAATGCCGAGTTCGCGCGGCCGCTGACCGTGCAGCGTGCCTACGACCTGCTTGCCGCCGCGCCCGGAGTGGCGCTGAGCGACATCCCGACCCCGCTGCAGGCGGCCGGTAGCGACGCAAGCTACGTCGGCCGGCTGCGGGTAGACCCTGGGGTCCCTGATGGTCGCGGCCTCGCGCTGTTCGTCAGCGGCGACAATTTGCGCAAGGGCGCGGCTCTGAACGCGGTACAGATCGCCGAATTGGTCGCCGCCCGGCTGGGCTGACCCGCCTCTCCCATGATCATGAGGCCGGATGTCGGCGTGTTACGGCGTGTCCGCCTCACGATCACCGCGACTAGAAGTACCACCTGTTCGCGAAGCGGAGATGCACTCGGTCAGCGGCTCCGTCATTCGCTTCGCAGTCGGTCAGCTCACCGTCGGCTGGGACGGGCTGCTGCAGCACCGTGCTATCGGGATCGGCGACCATCTCTGCCATAAGTTTGCTATCTGTAACCATGATTAACTGACCGTAGCTGATCGACCATTGCAAGATGCAGAGCGACACGAGACTGCCGTGACGCAAATGCCGTCTAGATGCCAGGCGCACCAGCCGAGCGGTGGCGGAGCCGCGGAGTCCCTTATCGCGCAGAAGTTGGCGCACCCGGTCAGGCGACCTTGTGGACCGCCGGAGCCGCGTATGGTCCGAGCACTTTCCACTCGGTCAACTGGTCCATGAGTTCGCTGGGGGTGACGTCGTAGATGATCGCAAGGGATGTCAGGTCCCCTGCGCGGATGGACAGCACCCGGCCGTTGTAGTCGCCGCGCTGACTCTGGATCGTCGCGGCGTAGCGGGCCAGCGGCCCGGCTACGTCCGCAGGCACCTCACTGAGCCGCTCCAGGTTCAGCACGATCTTGGTGTCCGGGTCGGCTGTGCGCACCGGGCGGGCGTCAGGAAGCAGCTCGGCGATAGGGATTCCGTAAAAGCCGGCGAGCTCGGAGAGCCTTGCGACGGTGATCGCGCGGTCGCCCCGCTCGTAGGAGCCGACGACCACCGCCTTCCAGCGGCGAGCGGACTTCTCCTCCACGTCGTGGAGGGACAGTCCTTGCTGGTTGCGAACCGCTCGCAGCCGGAACGCCCTGCTCAGGCCCGGGAGGGTAGCCGCAACGGCATAACCGGCATCGGTCTGACCAACCCCAACGACGTGGGGGCTCGTCTCGAAGCCATGTCGACCGGACGCCCCCTCGTGTCTGAGGTCGGTTGCAGGACCCCGTTCAGCGCGGACTAAGCCGCAGTTCAGCGCGCCCCCTCATGGTTGCTCCAACGCCCGCAAGCAGCGGGCCACCGCCGTAGGAGCCCGCCATGACCCGCAGCATCAAACGGACCGTCGCCCTCGCCTTCCTCGCCCTGATCACCGCGTTCACCGGCGCGACCACCGGAGCCAGCGTGTCCCTGCTGTCACCGCTGTCGTCCTAGTCGTCGCGGACCAGTCGTCATCGAACTCCGGTGACGTCCTGGCCCGCCCGAAGCCATGCGCCGACCTCTGCTAGTCGGTTGCCGCCCCACCCCTTCTGTGGGGTCCGAGACCCGCGGCACCTGGCTGGCCGAGGCAGGGGTGCCGGCGCACGAGATCGCCGCGTTCCTCGGCCACGCGTCGATCGTCGCCGCCGAGCGCTATTTGCACGCCGGAGACACCCGGCACGAGCGGGCCCGGCAGCCGCTCACGGATAGGTGTGGCCACACAGTGGACACGGCCTCCACAGCGGGACGGCTCCGCAGCCCTCTCGACGGCATGGGTCTGGGACCGAGAAAAATGCCCCCTGACCTGCGAGTTCGCAGATCAGGGGGTCAGGGTCGGGATGGCGGGATTCGAACCCACGACCTCTTCGTCCCGAACGAAGCACGCTACCAAGCTGCGCCACATCCCGAGTTGCGCTGGATCAGTCTAGACCACACCGTGGCGGGCGACGCCCGTCGATTCAGGTGGCCGGCCGCTGCGCCGTACGAACGTAGCGGGGTAGGCGGGTCAGCCTCGGGAGACCAGCCTCAGCAGGGTGGCTTCGGGGCGGCAGGCGAAGCGGTAGGGAGCGTACGGCGACGTGCCCAGGCCGGCCGAGACATGCAGCCAGGTCCGGTCGGTCCATGCCGAAAGCCAGCGGCTGCGCGCGCGGTCGATACCACAATTCGTCACCGGGGCACCGTAGACGGGTACCCGAACCTGGCCGCCGTGCGTGTGGCCGGCGAGGAGCAGGTCGTAGCCGTCCCCGGCGAACCGGTCGAGCAGGCGCGGCTCGGGGGAGTGCAGCAACCCCAGCCGAAGATCCGCGTCCCCAGCCGCGGGTCCGGCGATCTCCTCGTACCGGTCGCGGTGCAGGTGCGGGTCGTCGATGCCGGCGAGGGCGATTCGACGGCCGTTGGCCTTGAGCTCGCCGCGGCAGTTCGTGAGGTCCAGCCAGCCTCGTGCGGTCATGATGTCGCGCAGGTCGCGCCATGGCAGTGTGTCTCCGACCACGCGCTTGTGATCGGGAAAGAAGTACCTCAGCGGGTTCTTGGGCTTGGGCGCGTAGTAGTCGTTGCTGCCCATCACGAATGCCCCTGGCCGATCCAGCAACGGCCCGAGTGCCGCCACCGTCGCCGGTACGGCGTCGTGTCCGGCCAGGTTGTCACCGGTGTTGACGACCAGGTCCGGCTCGAGCGCAGCCAGCGCCCGCACCCACTGTTGCTTGCCGCGCTGACGCGCCAGCATGTGGATGTCGGACAGGTGCAGGATCGTCAGTGCGTCCTGGGCCGGCGGCAGCACCGGAACCTCGAATCGGCGCAGTGTCCATTGGTTGCGCTCGTACAGGCCGGCGTAGGCCAGTGTCGCCACACCGAGGCCGGCGACGCTGGCGGGGACGGTGTACCAACGCATATCGCCCAGCCTACGGCGGTCGGCCGGGTACGTTGACCCGTATGGCAGCCGCTCTCAAGGGTCGAATCCGCAGCGACCTCAACAGCGCCATGAAGGCGCGCGACGAACTGAGGACAGCCACGCTGCGGATGGCCTTGGCCGCGATGCAGCTCGAGGAGGTCGCCGGCGCGACCGCGCGTGAGCTCACCGACGACGAGGTACTGACCGTGCTGCGCCGAGAGACCAAGAAGCGGCGGGAGGCGGCGGATGCCTTCGCCGCCGCGGGGCGTGCGGAGTCCGCGGCCCGTGAGCAGGCCGAGGGCGCGCTGCTGGAGACGTACCTGCCGTCTCAGCTGTCCGACGAGGAGCTGATCGAGCGGGTCAGGGCCGGCATCGCCGAGTCCGCGGCCACGAGCGTTCGGGACATGGGACGGGCGATGAAGGCCGTGCAGGCGCTCGTCGCCGGTCAGGCCGACGGCGGCCGAGTCGCCGCGGAGGTCAAGCGCCAGCTCGGCTGAGTCAGCTGGGTCGGAGCGCGACCGAATCGGTGCCCGGCGGTGGCGAGGGCGGGCCTGGTGGTGGATCCGGTCCCGGGGGAGGTCCAGGCCCCGGCCCGGGACCCGGCCCCGGCCCAGGACCCGGTCCCGGACCGGGTCTCGGACCGGGCGGCGGGTCAGGCGCCGGCGGTGGCACCAGTGCTCCGTTGCTGACGAAGATCGTCACGGTCTGTCCCACCACGACCCGGCTGCCGTTTTGCGGCGAGGTAAAGGCGACGGTGCCCGCGCGGAACGCGCTGTCCACAGGGGTCCCGGAGACGACCGGAACGAGACCGAGTTCTTCCAGCGTGGTCTGACACGAGGACACCGAGAAACCGGCACAGTTCGCCCGCAGCGGGACGGTGTTGCCGTCGTCGTACTTCTTGCTGGACGGCGGGAACGGCGCGTTCGGGAACGGTCTCAGGATCGGCAGCATGGCGGTGCCGAAGATCGTGGCCGGCAGCCCACCGCCGAAGGATCTGTCGCCCAGGCTCGTGGGTGTGTCCGGGTTGTAGACACCAACGCTCGCCAGCAGCTGCGGGGTCCAGCCGACGAACCAGACACCCTTGTTGTCCTGCGTGGTGCCGGTCTTGCCCGCTACCTGGTGGTTCTCGACCCGGGCCCGGCTCCCGGTCTGGCCGCTGAAGCAGCACTCGACGTCCTTGATCAGGATCTGGTTGATCGTGTCGGCCAGACCCGGCGGGATGACTTCGGGGGTGCAGTTGTCGTTCTTGACGATGGGCTGACCGTCGGCACCGAGCAGTACCTCGCCGTTGCGGTCGAGCACCTGCTCGATCGGTGTGGGCCAGCAGCGGGTTCCGCGCGCGGCAATTGTGGCGTACGCGGTGGCCAGAAGCAGCGGGCTGGTCTCGACCGGCCCCAGCGTGAACGACCCGTTGTTCTCGGCGATGATCCGCTCGGGACGGGTATCGCCCGGATACCACAGCCCCAGCCGCTGGCCCATCTGGACGGAGGACTGGATGCTGCCGAGGTCGTCCTCCAGGTGGACGAAGTAGGTGTTGGAGGACTGATAGAGCGCCGTCTCAAGGTTCAGCGTCGCCCGGTAGCTGCCGGCATTCGAGACGCGGTACGGCTCACCGTCCGCAGTGCCGTCGACCGTGTAGACGCGCGAGAGGTACGGGTCGGAGGAGGTGAGGGTGTAGTCGATGCCCTTGAGCTGCTCGAGGGCACTCGTCGCCACGAAGAGCTTGTACGTCGAGCCTGCGCCGGAGGACGGCGTGGTGAACAGCTTGACGTTCGTCTGGGCCGGATCGTTCGGGTTCGTGCCGTAAACCCGGTTGGTCGACATCGCCCGGACCTTCCCGGTGCCCGGCTCGACCAGCGTGAACAGCCCGGCGAACTGGTCCCCCGGCGCGAGTTCGGAGACGACCGCCTGGTCCCCGGCCGTCTGCATCCGCGGGTCGAGCGTGGTGCGGATCCGTAGCGCGCCCTCGTTGATCTGCTCGGAGGTCAGGCCGAGACCCATCGGGGGCGCAGTGGTGATGTACTCGTACATCCAGTCGCAGAAGAAGCGGCCGACGACCGCGCCGGCACAACCGTGGGCGGCTGGAGCACCGGGCGCAAGAACCGGCGGGACGGCCTTCGTGGCTTCGGCCTCGGCCGCGGTGATGAATTGCTGCTCGGCCATCCGGTCCAGCACCTCATCGCGGCGGACCGTCGCATTCTCCAGCCCGTTGCTCAACGGGTCCAGGCTGGACGGGTTCTGCACGAGGCCGGCCAGTAGCGCGGCCTCGGCCAGCGACAGCGTTTCTACCTTCTTGTTGAAGTAGACCCTCGATGCCGCCGCGACGCCGTACGCGTTGCTGCCGAAGTACATCAGGTTGAGGTACTTCTCCAGGATCTCGTTCTTGGTGTACTGCGCCTCGACCTGCAGCGCGAGATTCGCCTCACGCAGTTTGCGGGCAATGCTCTGCTCGACGGCAGCTTGCCGCTCCAGATCGGTGTCGGCCTGGTAGAGCAGGACGTTCTTGACGTACTGCTGGGTGAGCGTCGAGCCGCCCTCTTCGATCTCACCGGATGAGGCGTTCTGCACCACCGCCCGGGCGAGCCCCTGGGCGTCCAAACCGCCGTGCTTGTAGAAGCGGGCATCTTCGATGGCGACGATCGCCTGCTGCATGACGAGCGGGATCGTCTCCAACGGAACCGGCGTCCGGTTGAACGTGTAGAAGTACGTCAGGAGCGACCCGTCGGAGGCCTCCACGCGGGTGACACCTGGGGGGGTCTCCTCCTCCAGCGACGCGGTGTCGTCCAGCAGCGTGGCGCCACTGCTGGCTGCCAGCCCGATCCCGCCGACGACCGGCAGCATCACTCCGGCGACGAGAGCGCCGGCGACCGCGATCGCGAGGACGAGCTTGGTGGCCGCGCCGAACTTCTTGATGATGGTTGTCCCAGACACGTCGTCCAGAGTACGTGCTGAGGCGTACCCGCAACCGCAAGCGGTCATCGTCGTTGTTCTCTGTGAGACTGATTTCCACCACGGAGAGTAACCTTCGGGTTTCGGGGCACTGCGTACTGACAAGGAAAAGCCATGGCTATGAGCGCGACGATGTCATCGGGGGCGATGGCTTGGGCCGAACGCGGTGCGTGCCGCGACGTTGACCCGGATTCCCTGTTCGTGCCGGGTGCCGCTCAGCATCGCGCCAAGCGCGTCTGCGCCTCCTGCCCCGTCCGGACCGAGTGCCTGACCGAGGCGCTGGACAACCGGATGGAGTTCGGGATCTGGGGCGGCATGACCGAGCGGGAGCGCCGCAGTCTGCTCCGCCAGCGCCCGGATGTGGTGTCGTGGCGGCCCCTGCTGGACGCATCAGCCGTCCGCACTGCCGCCTTGGCCCGCTGAGGCCCGCTGAGGCC